>NZ_JACCQB010000060.1:0-39633 GCF_015712265.1 Burkholderia sp. 9777_1386
CAACCCACCCAGCCCTCGCCAGGCGTGTGACAGCGAAGCCCACCAAGACGACACAGAGATGATGCATGCCGCCACCTAAACTAAGTAATATTTAGCCTGCAGACTAAGAAATACTTAGCAAAAAGTCCATTAAAAATTAAGAAACTCTTAGGATGCGTCGGACCTTATCGACATCCTCGATCTTTCCCAAGCGTCTCAGAGAGGCACGTCTACGCTCGGGCCTGAGCCAGGAACAGCTCGGCATCGAAGCCGGAATTGATGAATTCTCGGCAAGCGCACGCGTGAATCAGTACGAGACCGGCAAACACGCGCCCAAGCTTCAGACGGCCCACCGTCTCGCCCGAGTACTCCACGTCCCAACCAGCTTCCTATACGAAGGCAATGACCTCCTTGCGCGGCTTCTCGTCGCGGCTGCACCACTACCGCAGGACAGCCTAGAAGCACTTCTCGAATACGCTGAGCGACTGTCACGAACCGCCGCCTCCTGATTCCCGACAACGCCCGAACTAAGAGTTACTTAGCAAACCGGGCAATCGATTCCTGGACACTTGATGCATGTCCAGCGACTCGACCGTCACCTCTGTGTTTTCAAAACGCCTGAAGCAGGCGCGGTTGCGTACCGACCTCACCCAGGAACAGCTTGGCATTCTGGCTGGAATCGACGAATTTTCCGCCAGCGCTCGCGTCAACCAGTACGAGAAGGGCAAGCATGCTCCAACCGTACAGACCAGCCAGCGGCTCGCCCGAGCGCTTCTCATTCCGACAAGCTTCCTGTACGAGGAGGACGACTTGCTGGCCAACCTTCTCCTAATTGCTGGGCGACTGAGCAAAGAAAAGAAGCGGGCCCTAGTCGCCGCGGCAGAATCGCTCGCGCAAGAATAGTCCGTCACTCCCGTCGGTGAATAGCCCAACCACTGCGCACTTTATCAGGGCCCTTGGAGACGAAGTTCGCACACGTCGCCAAACAAAGAAGCTTACCCAAGTAGGCCTCGCGACGCGGGCCAACGTCCATCCGAACACGATCTCTTTGGTTGAGCGTGCCCAAATAGTCCCCAAGATCGACGCTCTGCTTGCGCTTGCTGCAGCCCTCGATACCTCTCTCTCGCAATTGGTTAAAGCAGCAGAGACTCGGACAGACCTTCGCCAGACCCCGTCGGCCTCACACAAACAACAACCATGAGCCTCTCGCCGGCGGCGATCAACGACTCGTTACTTACAAGCCGTTCACCAACGATCGCCGCCGCTTTGGAATAAACCTCGCCGGCCTCGACCTGACGCGATGAACCGCCTCGGAGATCGCTCGGACCAGCACGTGCGCAGCTTCGGTCCTGACATCTATTTATTATCATAAATTTACGATCGAATATCTCACACGGTCAAGCAACAAAATGTCAGCGTTTACCCGGGTAATTCCCTCCAGGCTCCTCGCCTACTACCCTCACGAAGCGCATACCCATTCTCATTCATTTTATTTATTGCAATTAATTAGCCCATTGTGACTGATATGCCGTGAATCCCGGCGAGCATCCGCAGACCATGCGATGGCGGAACCGTGCTGTCGGTGGATGCCGTCTCAGGACGCGTCGCGGCTCATCTGCGTATCGAGTTCGGAGTCGAGCACAAGCTTTTGCCTCAACGCGGCATGTACTTTCCGCAGTTGTGCCTCGGCCTCGTCCATATGCGCGGCCATCAGGCGCTCCACTGCCTGAGCATCGCGCCGCCGTGCAGCCTCGAGAATTGCACGGTGCGCAGCGAGCGTCGTACGGCCGAACGCCTGATAGTCACGCTGCGTGACGTTGCCCGCCACAATCACCAGCGAGTGCAGCATCTGATTGATGATCCGGCAAAGGCACCGCAAAAACGCGTTCGGATGAGCCGCGGCCAGCACGTCGTGAAAATGAATATCCTCGCAGCGCTGATCGAGCGCCTGCTCGTGGCCGGCCACAAACGGCTCGCACACTGAAATGCTGCGCTCGAGTGCTTCGAAATCTGCGTCTGTCAAGTGCGCTACTGCGCCAGCAGCGACAATCGGCTCGAGCGTGCGTCGCACCGCATAAAGCTCCTCTAGCGTGACGTTCTCGAAAAACAAATAGTTCTGCAGTGCTTGGAACGCTCGCGCCAGCGGCACACGCGTAATTGTGGCGCCTCCCTCGGGGCCTGTACTGAGGCTCACGAGTCCCTGCACTTCCAGTGCCTTGAGCGCATCGCGCATCGAGCCCCGGCTCACGTTGAACATCTGCTGTAGCTCAGCTTCCTTGTTCAAGCGCTTGCCCGGACGCACCCGCCCGTCGTTAATCCAGCCCTTGATCAGCTCGGCCACCTGATCGCCTCGCTTGGTCGTACGTGGGCCGCGTTTGTCCGGCGGCATAGATTGCGTTTTACGCGTCGCCCGTTGTCGTCCTGCCATGTTAGCTACGTCCGTGGTTGGCCAGCGTCATCCAATATCGGCGCCATTATCGGGCATCCCTGTCGCCGCTGGCGAAAATCCGTGGCCGGCCTCACCCAACGCCACCCTCCCTAGGTTGGGAGGTAGCCAACCCTCCCTCAGATGCCTACGCTGCATGTCACACGGCATGGACGCCGCGCAAGCATGTCGTCCATGCCACGCCATCGGCCGGCGCGCGTGCGCCATTCGGAACGATCGGACATGCCAGACGCTCTGCAAACATCACAACCGCGCCATGAGGTCGCAACGCTTAAGGAGGCCTTGGCAGCCTCCGGGCTGGATCTCGATCGACTGTGCGCGCAAATACGCGCACATCGCGACGAAGCGGATCGTACCGGACAAATTCCTGCAACGTTCTGGCAAGGCGATACGGTCCGCGCTTTGAATCTGAATCTCGTGCCGAGCCAATTCGGGGGATGTCCCGGGGTGCAATCGCTCGTCTCACGCGTGATGTTGATGGAATATCTGGGCTACGCGGACGCCGCGCTCGCGCTGGCCCTGCCCGGCCCAGGGCTTGCCATGCCTCCGGTTCTCGCGCTCGCCAACGAACAGCAGCAGGCAGCATTCTTCGCAGGCTTTCACAGAGACGCGCCACGCTGGGGTGCGTTTGCGATTACGGAGCCCGATTGCGGGTCCGACGCAACAGCCATGCGGACGTCGGCCCGAAAAACCGCGCACGGCTGGGTGCTTAATGGCACCAAATGTTTCATCACGAACGGCGCGCGCGCGAACACGATCATCACGTTCGCAACGATCAACCGCAACGCGGGCCGCTTCGGCATCCGGGCATTTCGCGTCGAGCACGACACGCCGGGGTTCTCGGTCATGCGTGTCGAACATATGGCCGGGCTGCGGGCCAGCCAACTGGCCGTGCTGTCGTACAGCGATTGCGAAGTGCCTGACGATGCTTGCCTCACGCGCGACGACCAAGCGCCATTGAGCGATGCGTTTTCCGGCGCGCAACGGTCATGGGACTATTTTCGGCCGCTGCTCTCCGCAGTGATGGTCGGCACGTGTCGGCGGGTACGTGACGAACTCACAGCCAATTTCGAATCAGGCTCACATCCGGCCGACCCGCGATGCACTCCCGGCGACGTCGACGTGCATCTTTTGGATCTCGACCGGCATATCACGACCGCGCGCCTGCTCTGTCATCACGCAGCATGGCTCGCAGATCAGGGCCATCCGAGCGCCATGCATGCCTCGATGGCCAAGGCATACGCCGCACGCGTGACAGCCCATGTCACTCGAACCGCACTCGCACTCGTTGGACTCGGCGGTATCGCGCATTGTCCATCGCTCGAACAATGCTGCCGAGACGCCAAGGCGTTCGACATCATGGAAGGTACCGGCGACATGCAGCGGCTGATGATCGCCCGCGCTGCCCTACGCGCGCCGCAATTGCCGTGGGAATCCACTTCAGACGCGCTTGCGCATTCAGCCGCGTTGCCGCGTGCATGACCTCACTTGCCCTTCATACCGGAGACGTTCATGACATCCAATTCCGTATCAAATCGCCCTGACGATATTGCTACCGCGCTCAAATCCTGTCTGCTGTCAACGCTCGGCACGCATCTGAGCACCGAGCTCATCGAGGACGACACAAACCTCTTCGACCTTGGTGTCGATTCGATGAACATGACCGAGCTCCTGCTGCAAGTGGAGCAGCGCTTCAAGTTTGTGCTTGACCCTGAAGACCTGAGCAGCGACCTCTTTCTGCGATTCGACAACCTGGTTACATTCGTCGCCTCCCATGTTCCCTCGAACTGAGTCCTGGGTTCCGGCGCCCAGGATCGTCGCGACCGCTCAGTACATTCCATTCGCACGCAGCGCGCACCCTACACGCACCGACGTGAGCTCGCCACTGTGGCAATGCCCGCTTGATTCCGTGATGCAAGCGGTCTATAGCGACACACTGCGCTGGCGTAACGAATGTGATCCACAACGCGCTCCAAAGGCGCCTTCGCCGCCTACGCCTTCAGACGAGCTCGTCGTAGCCGAGTCGAATCTTTCACTGTCCGACATGGCACTACGCGCGGCACGCCTGTTGTATGACGGTGCCTCACAACTTCCCCGGCCAGACCAAATCATCGTTTGCTCGACCAGCTTCGAACACGATCTGGCATTGTCCTGTGCGGGACGTTTGCATCACGAGCTCGCATCGCGTCGCCCGCCATTCGCGATCGGGCAGCTTCAGGACGTCTCGTTTGCAACGGCGCTCGATCTGACGCTAGCCATGATGGATGCGGACACCGAGCTCAATACCGTCCTGATTGTCGCGGCCGAGCGCTGGCTTCCGCCCTTTTCTCGGTACGTTGACTTACACACGCGCCTCGCCGATGGAGCCGCTGCCGCTCTCCTCACACGCCATCCGACACCTGGCTGGCGCGTGCGCGGCCTGACCATCTGTACGCCGGCCACGCCCAGCAGCTCCAGCGTCATCGCAACGCCTGTCGATTCCGCCACGCTTATGAGCGCCATCAACAAGGCGCTGGCACGAGCTGCCTGTCAGGCCACACAAATGGACTGGATTGTCCCAGCGAAGACGGATAACCGACTATTGCGCAGTATCCGTGCGCACGGTGACTTGCCGCTTGAGCGCATCTGGCTCGCAGATGACACGCCCGGCCACCTTTGCGCAGCACACACACCTGCGCGTCTTGATAGCCTCACGCGGGCTGTTTCTCCGCGCGATGGCCAACATCTGCTTGTATGGTCTACGGGATTTCACGGCCAAGTCGCCTGTGCGATTCTTCAATTCTGCGAAGCACCATTATGAGAACGAGTTCCTTCTCACTTTCCGCGGTCGCCCACTGTCTGCCGGCTCAAACCATACACGTAAATCAGTGGGTCGAACGTTGCGGCCTGTCTGACGCGAGCGCTCGTGCGCTACGCGATCACGGTGTGGGGCAGTTCCACGACGCCGAGGGTGGGTCCCCAGCAAATCTGGCCGTACGTGCTATCACGACACTTTTGCGCGAAACCGTCACACCGCGCTCAACAGTCGATGCCCTCATTCACACGCATACGATACAGACGAGCGCGCTCGCGCCACCTGCCAGTACAGCCCATTACATTCAACGCCATTGCGGACTGAACCGGGCATTGACGTTCTCCGTCACGCAGCAGCAGTGCGTGTCTCCGATGGCAGCCATCCGGATACTGCTTGCGCTTGCGGCGCGATACCCCACTATCGAGCGCGCCATCATCGTGTGTGCGGACGTCATTGGTTCGGGCTGCGATCGACTTCGTGCGATTGGGGACCTTGCGCTGCATAGCGACGGCGCATGCGCGTTGCTACTTGAACGAGGGGCCGGACACAACGTCATCGCCAGCTTGCATCTATATACCGATGCGCGCTTCTTTCGCGGGACGGACGACACTTTGCAGCCGATTCCAGACGATCGGTACTACTGGTCGGCCTTTACCACCATGCGCGCAGCTATTCGCCAGGCAAACATCGCACCGGATGACATCGCGTACGTATTGCCTCACCACGTCAATCTCCCCGGCTGGGCACGGTTGATGGGAATGCTCACCATTCCCGAGGCGCGGCTATTCATCGCGAATTTCGGCACGGTCGGCCACGCATTCGGCGCGGATCCGTTCATCAATTTCGAGACCTGTCGCAACCAGCAGGCCGGTGAATGGTCGTTGCTTTTTTCTAGTGGTATGGCCGGCTGCTTCGGCGCCCTGGTGATTCGTCATTGACGAACACCGAGCATCTTCCTCAACCCGACGACGCCATTCCATACCATGCGAAACATACTCGACCTCGTGCAGGCAGCCGCATATCAGGCACCCGATTCGCACGCGATCGTATTCGGCGATATCCACCTGAGCTACCAGGAACTTGCCGAGCGCGCATGTGCACTTGGCGACGCGATCGCCTCGCTCGGCATCGCGCCTGGCGCACGTATCGGCATCTTTCTGGAAAAGCGCATCGAAACCGTCGTGTCGCTGCTGGGTATTGCCGCCGCAGGCTGCGTTTTTGTGCCGATCAATCCGCTGCTCAAACCGCAACAGGTCGCACATATCCTGCACGACTGCGGCGCGATCTGCCTGATTACCAGCGCAACGCGTGCACGCTTGCTAGCCGAGAACGGGCCGCCCGCCCTCACCTATACGATCCTCACAGATGCTCCCGATGAAATGGCACCTACATACGACGGGACTGCACGGGTCCATCGTTGGAGCGAGTGCTTCGCTCGGGCGGCTATCGACACGCAACGAAAAGCATCCGATGTCCCGACATCGGGCATTGACACGGACCTCGCGGCCATTCTCTATACATCCGGCTCGACGGGGCGACCCAAGGGCGTCATGCTCAGCCACCGCAACCTGCTCGAAGGTGCGTGGAGCGTCGCTCATTATCTGAACCATACGTGCGCCGATCGAATCCTGGCCGTCCTTCCGCTTAGCTTCGATGCAGGCCTGAGCCAACTTACGTCGGCCTGGGCAAGCGGCGCCACCGCTGTCCTTGTCAATTATCTCGGCCCACAGGACGTGATAGAGGCCTGCGCGCGCGAGCGTATCACCGCAATCACAGGCGTGCCTCCGTTGTGGATGCAACTGGCCCATGCTCGCTGGCCCGATGCAGCGTGCGCCACGCTGCGCTACTTTGCCAATACCGGTGGCCGCATGCCCAGGGCAGTACTGCAAGGCCTGCGTGCGCTGTTTCCACATGCCAAACCCTACCTCATGTATGGTCTAACCGAGGCGTTCCGCTCGACCTACCTCGACCCCGCCGAAGTCGATCACCGCCCTGACTCGATCGGCAAGGCCGTGCCCAATGCACGCATCTTGGTCGTGCGCCCCGATGGTTCGCCGTGTGCGCCTGACGAACCCGGCGAACTTGTACACGTCGGCGCGTGCGTCACGATGGGCTACTGGGGTGATGCAGCACGAACCTCCGAGCGCTATCGTCCCTCTCCCGAGCAAAAGCCTGGCGGGGCTGCACCGGACACTGCGGTCTGGTCTGGAGACCTTGTGCGACGCGATGCGCACGGCTTTCTGTATTTCATTGCGCGCAACGACGCGCAAATCAAGAGTTCCGGCTACCGGATTAGCCCGGAAGAAGTCGAGGAAATCATCCACGAAAGTGGTCTTGTTTCCGAAGTCGCCGCCGTGGGTGTACCCGATGATGCGCTCGGCGAGACGATCACGCTGGTCGTCGTGCCGGCAGTCACGCCGTTTCTCGCCCGAACGCTGCTGTCGTGGTGCAAGCAACGCCTGCCCAGCTACATGGTGCCGCATCGCATCATCGTTCAGACGGACATCCCGCGCAATGCCAACGGCAAATTCGATCGCGTAGCCTTGCGAGACGCACTCGTGAGCGCGCCGAACAACCAAGCGAGGCCAATATGAATCGATCATTGACCCGCCGCCATGACGTCCTGTTCGCCGACAGTATCGATGTCACACGGCTTGCCAATCGTGCAGGTTCCACACCTTTTTTCGTCTATGCGCGCGCCGCAATCGATGCCCGCGTGTGCCAGTTGCGTGCAAAACTGCCAGCGTCGATACAGTTGCATTACTCGATCAAAGCCAACCCAATGCCTGCTGTCGTACACCATCTGACCACGCGAATCGACGGCTTTGACGTGGCCTCCGGCGCCGAGTTGGCATTGGCACTCAACGCAGGCATGCCGCCTGATCAGATCGGCTTTGCAGGTCCGGGCAAAACACGTGAGGAGCTACGGTGTGCAGTGGCCAGCGGCGTGAACGTGCACATCGAATCGCTCACCCAACTGCATCTGGTGGCAGCCCTTGGCTGGGAGCTGGGCCTGCGCCCGAACGTGACAATTCGCGTGAACCCGGATTTTCAGATAACGCATGCCGGCATGCGCATGGGTGGGGGAGCAACTCAATTCGGCATCGACACCGAACAGGTCCCGGCGCTACTGCAAGAACTGGGCACATGTGACCTGACACTGGCGGGCTTTCACGTCTTCTGGGGTTCGCAGTGCCTGCACCCGGCTACCATCGTCGAAGCACAGCGGCGCAGTGCCGAGCTCGTCATGAAGCTCGCATCCGATTTGCCACTGCCGCCCCGGTACGTGAATCTGGGCGGCGGTTTTGGCATTCCCTATTTCGAAGGCGAAGTGCCGCTCGATCTCGATGCCGTCGCCCAGCCAATGCACACCTGGCTCTCGCGCATGCAACGCGCTTTGCCCGGTGTGCGCCCCGTGCTCGAATTCGGGCGCTACCTGGTCGGCGAGGCCGGTGCCTATGTATGCCGCGTCATCGATCGAAAAGTTTCACGCGGCACCACCTTCCTTGTCACCGACGGCGGCCTGCACCACCACCTCGCGGCCTCGGGCAACTTCGGGCAGATACTGCGCCGCAATTTCCCCGTGGTACTCGGCAATCGGCTCGGCGATACACCAACTGAGCGATGTCACATCGTCGGCTGCTCGTGCACTCCGCTTGATCGCATCGTCGACGACGTGTTGCTCCCCAAAGCTCAGATTGGTGACTTCGTTGTCGTTCTGCAATCGGGTGCCTACGCGCGCTCGGCAAGTCCCAGGGATTTCCTCAGCCATCCCGAAGCAATCGAGATGCTCGTCTGACACCGATGACTCACACCCAATACGGAGAGAGCCATGATGCGCAACCCTATACCGTCATCGTCCGATCTGGTGCCGCCGACATGGGCCATATCTGACGATCAGCGCGCACTCGTCACCGCCTGCCAACGCTTCGCTCGAGACCAGCTCGAGCCTTTGCTCGCTGCTCCGCCGTCGCAAGCGGGCTGGCGCGATATCGTCACGCATGCAAGCTCGCTGGATCTGGGAACCATGATTTTGCCGACGTCCCTCGGTGGTATGGCCATCGGCCAGCACGATCTGTGCGGTATTGTAAGCACGTTGTCCTGTGGTCCGATTGAACGCACAGTACAACTCACTCAGAGCATTCCGGCGCTCATGACGCTGCGCGCATACGACATGCTCGACGCGCTCGCGCCTCATCCCATCGGTGACTACTTTAACGGCACGTGCGCGATCGCGCTTACGGTGCCGGATTTTCACGCCGCCACGCTCTGGCATCTGCACGATCAAGATTGCGCGCCCGTTGCACCACTGATGCTCACACCGCACGCCCGCGGTCTCGCCCTCATCGACTCGGCCCATGGGGACGCTCACGCATGCCGCCGCTGCCTCGTTGTGCTTGGCGCTCTTTCTCTCGAGCAATGGCGCTGCAACGGCACACTGTGCGCCGCCCCACTCGCCTCGATCGATCAGTGTGACGCGCAAAATGACTCTCCCTCGCAGACATGGCTCACCAACATCGCCCTGTACGTGTCGGCCTTGCTCAGCGGTGCCATGCAGCACGACGTTGCATTTGCACTGCGCTACGGAGCCGAGCGACGCGCATTTCGCAAGCCGATCATGCTGCATCAGCGCGTGGCCACCCGGCTGGCCGACATGCTCATTGCAACGCAAGGCACGCATCTCTTCTTGCGTGCGCTCACGCTTGCCGAGCCGAGCATATCAATCGCGCACGTCCGCCAGCTGGTCCGTCACATTGCAGCCGAATCCGTGGAGCTCACTCATGAGCTTGTTCAATTTTGCGGCGCACATGGCTATGTCTCAGGGTTGCCGCCCGCTGCGCGCCTGACGACATGTCACTGGTTCGCGATGTTGCTCATGCGTGTCGATACGGCGCTCGCTCAGCTCACGGCTCGACATACGTTCGACTCAACCACTGGCGCATCGGCATGAATGCGCACCAATACTCCCACGATCACCACTTGTGCGAACGCCATTCGGGCAGATCCGCGACGTCGCCACATGAGTGCTGGCTGCGCGAAGCAAATCGCGACGACATTCGCGATATCGCCGATTGGCTTGCGCGTCCGGCCATTGCGCAGTGGTTTGACTTCGGGCTCGGTCGACAATCGCTTTCCTTACTGGCGGTCCAGGCGATGGCGCAAAGTGATCGACATCGGCTACGCGTATTTGGCGTACGCGGCACGGACCACCCAAGCGGACTGGTCGCGATCAGCGATGTTACTCACCGGTTTGGTCTCGGCTCCTTCTGGGTGCTGCGCGACTCCACGCGCGCCGCATGCGCGAACATGACGCTCGCAGCTTCGAGACAGGTGCTTCGAGAAGGTTTCGAGTGTGATCAACTGCATTGCATTGGCGCGTGGGCGGCGCAACGCAATATTCGATCACGGCGACTGCTCGCACGTTTGGGGTTTCGCCTCATCGGCTTGCAACGCGATTGCCATGTCATCGACGGCCAGCGCATGGGGCGTCTGCTCTACGACCTGCTCCCGCAGGACCTAAGCTTGCCGACGCCAATATGATGCCCCCGGTCGTCACCGCACTGTGCTCCTACGTGCCGCCCATCATGAAGCTCGACGAACAGGTATCGGCCATTGAGCCCACCGCGACGAGGCCGCTTACCGGCTGGGATGCATGGATGGCCTTGTGGCGCACCGAATGCACACCGCTCGGGCCGACAGCAATGCCTCGTATCGGTCCGGGGGATGGGCCTCCGCGTGCGCCGGTCGCCCACACCACCGATCTGTCTGGGCTTGCGGCATACGTCACGCGGGCGATCTGTGCTGCTCGGCCTCGCGCTGCCGCGCGGGTTGACATCGTCATTTTTTGCCACAGCAGTGTTGACGAACATATCTCGACAACAACCGCAGGGCGTCTGGCAAGCGTCGTAGGCGCCCCGCGCAGCCCGTGTTTTTCGTTCTCGATTTCGCAGCAGGGCAGCACTGCCCCATTCACGGCCTTACGACTGGCGCAGGACTTGTTCGTCGCCGAACGCGACCTACATACGATCCTAATTGTCGCCGCAGAGAAGTGGGTGGCACCGTTTTCTCGCCACACTGGAACGGGCCCACTGCAAGGGGACGCAGCAGCCGCCCTCCTTCTGGAACGCTTTGGTACGAGCACGCGCGGCTTGCGCCTCATCGACGCTCAAACCCATCCTTGTCCGGCACCAAGCGACGACTCGCCGCATCGCCACGCGCATCCTGACTCATCTCACCTTCAAACGATGCTGCAATTGATCGCCGCGCTGCTCGCAAAACACGCGATTGCCCCGTGCAACGTCACCGCCGTCGGACAACGCCACATGCACGCGCTTGCAGCTGCACTGCAGCAGGAACTCGGCATCGCCTCGCTTGCAGGCGTGCACACGCACGATGCGAATCTCGGTGCAGCGGATTCGATCGAACAATTGACGAGCATGGCCCAGACGCATACCTTCCCATCACAGCACACCGTCTTGCTATGGAATATCGCATCATGCGGCTACGTAGGCTGCGCGCTACTCGACGCACATAGTGCGCCTTTGCTCGCGCGCTCCCTTGGCGCGAACTCCTCATGGTAGACACCTCAATCGGCATCCCGTGTGTCGCCTACCACCTTCCGGAACATGTCGACTGCGTTCGCCACTGGGCACGTCGCACCGGCCAATCCGCTGCTGTGGTGGCAAAGCTCGAGCAGGCCGGCGTACGCAATTTTCACGTGGCACGCGGGCAAAGTGCCTTCAGCCTCGCGATTCAAGCGGTCGACTCGCTGCTGCGCAATACACCAGTCACCCGCGAGTCAATCGACTGCCTGGTCTACACTCACACGCTGCAGGGCAGCATCACGCCGCCGCCGGTATCTTTGCCGCGGCAGCTATGCGAGCATTTTCGCCTTGTATGTGTCCCGTCGTTCTCGTTTGCCCAGCAACACTGCGCGTCCTCGCTCGGTGCGTTGCGCATCATTCGTGCAATGTTCATCGCACATCCCGCCCTCCATCGCATACTGCTCGTCGGGGCGGACGTGATGCCTATGGAGACCGAACGCGCGATGGGTGCGTCAGGGCTGCTGGGTGACGGCGCGTTCGCCGCGTTGGTCGAGCGCCATGCGCGCACCAATCGCCTCGTCGCACTGACCACGCATGCGAGCGGTCGCGGCTGGCGCGGAATGCTCGGGCAGGTCGAAGCGAGTTTCCTTGCGCAGTACCAGCTCGTCGCGCGAAAACTCATCGCGCAAGTCGCCCAAGATGCACACATTGCGCTCGCCGAGCTCGATCGCATCTTGCCACCTCATCTGGATCAGCCTGCGTGGCGGCGTCTCGTCCAATCGATGGGTCTGCCACCCGAGCGCCTTTTCGCGCACAATTTTTCCCGTATCGCACACGTTACCGTAAGCGACCCGTTTATCAACCTGGCTGACTGCGGCCCAATCGCGCAAGGCGCCCCCTTGGTGCTCTATGCGCAGGGCGTAGGGGGATTTTCAGCTGCCGCATTGCTGATTCATTAGATGCGCACACTCCACACCCGGTCGCCCGTGGAAGCCCATGGCCTCATGCCATGCAGCCGCGGATCGACGTGATATACGTGAGTGCGCGGGTCGATGTATCAAAACATTACATTTTTATGGCTGTGATACGGCTGCAAGCGACTACACTTGCTTTTTGCATGGCGATCAATTGGTCAATAGCAGAACATGCGCCACCTGCAATCGCCACGCATTGTGCTGCTTCAATCCCAAACGACGCACGTCCGGCCACCGCGCCGCGCACCAGTGCGCGAAGTTCCTCCGAGGGCCTCCAGTGGATCGAGTCTGTCAACGCGGCGCGGGTGACACGCCCACCGTACCGCAGCCTTTAACATCAGGCCTGGCCGGCCGATGGGTACCGCTGGCCACCGCCTTTCTCAATACCGTGGACCTGTCGTCTTTGCTGAAGTTGTTCGGTGACGTGTCCGCTTCGTTGGGCTTCCCACGCTTTGCCATCAGCCGAGTCTCTCGAAGACACACGGGAAACGGCCGCGCGATGGCAGTCGAGACGCTTTGCGCACGCTATCCGGATCATTGGGTCGCCCATTACGCGCAACGAGACTACGGTCCGGTCGATCCGGTCCATCGGATGGCGTTTGCCCGTGCCACCCCCTATCGATGGGCCGACATCAGAGGCTTGAATCGCATCGAGCAACGCGTGCTCGGTGAGGCACGCGACGCGGGATTAACCAGTGGCGTGAGTATCCCGCTTCGCGAGACCAACGGCGACATCCTGCTGGTGAATCTCGCCAGTCCGTCGCCGGAGATCAAGACAGAAGTCCACATGCGCCTCGCGAGCTCAATTGGCGCGCTCTTTCATCAAGAGCTCCATCGATTGATGAAGCCCCATCGGCCTGAGCCAGCGCTTGAACTCTCCCCGCGCCAACAAGAGTGCCTTGCGTGGGTTGCCCGGGGTAAATCGTCATGGGCGATCGCCTCCATTGTCGGCATATCGCCCCATACCGTTGACTACCACATCGCCGAAGCGATGAAGATTTTAGGCATCAACAGTCGAACCGCGGCAGCTGTGCATGCCGTCACAACCGGCTTGATCCACGTGTAAGCGGCCAGCAGGACCGTCTGCGGCAGTTCCTGCCGGCCACCCGACCATCGACCGGCCTCATTGTGGACTCGTGGCGCCATCAGCACATTCGGGCTTATCCGCGCGTGCCCGCACAATCGCATGCATCGCGAGGGCGACTCGCTACCGGCGTCCTGTCAACTTCATCGGCGTCGCACCTCCCCACCTAACTAGTTCCCCTCACCTCACGCGCTTGATAGCGTGGCATCGGCTATTTCGTGTGAGGGGAAAATCGTGCCATCCATCTTCGCTGGCAGTTTCGACGACATGCCAACCATGATGCATCGACGCCTCGGCGTGTTCCGATACGACGTGTTTGTAGGTCGACTGGGTTGGCAGTTACCCGGAGCGGACGCGACCAGCCTGACTGAAAGGGATCAATTTGATCGCGGTCGTACGATTCACGTTGTCTCGGTCGATCAGGCTCAGCACATTTGCGGGTGTGCACGATTGATACCGACCACACAGCCGTATTTGCTCCAGACACTGTGCGCGCCTTCAGCGGCTCTGCACTTGCCACGCGCGCCCACGGTCTGGGAGCTGTCGCGGTTTGCCGCCCGCTGTGGGGCGAACCCGACCATGCGCGCATCGACTGGAATGCAGCTGTTTCCATCGATTCTCGCAATCGCCGCGTCACTGGGCGCCACATGCGTCATCGGTGCCATGACGCGCGCCGTGGCACGGCTTTACCAGCGTTGCGGTCTGGCGCTCCAACTCCTCGACACTGCCGAAACCGCAGATCGTCCAGCCTACCTGATCGGTGCAATCGAGATCACCCGATCGACGTTCACGAACCTGGGGTGCGACGCGCACGAGCTGTTGGCCGCCGTGACATGGCTCGGCGCCCATGCCACATGAGTGGCACTTTCGATGTCAGTGCCCCCGCCCGATACCAGCGGCCATTGACAGGCCGCTGGCCGGTGCCAAACACCGCTTCGGAGCAGAAACTGACGCGGCATCTCGGCGAGATTCCGCGCCGCGCCGCGTTTGAACACACCCGCTCTGCGCGAACCCGCTACATGCGCGGGCCCGCGCGATGATGTCGGCGATCGGCATCTTTCACCCAGTCCGGCCGAATCGCGGACGCATACGCCTGAGCAGTACGCGATGCTTCGCCATTGGCCTGAGCAGAAAACCCAAGGCGCTCGTCGATGGCGCGCGCCACGGTCGACGATTTTGGCAGGCGTCGAGGATCACAATCGGCCCAAAACGTGAACATGTTCTCGAACAACACGCCCAAGATCGTGGTCGTATAAGGCAATTCGACCGTGACGAGCTTGCCGGGCAAATCAGCTTGCGTGGGCAAACCAGACATTGGCATTGTGGCGCCGCCCAAGCCCGTGCACACCGCCCGAAGCTCGCGTTGCAATCGCATCTCGACATCGCAATGGCTGACGGAAGAATTGACAATTGCACGGGTCAGATTAGCCAATTCCCGGGTCTTCAGTTCAAGGCGGTTGTGCAATCGACCGACTTCCTGTTCTGCTCGCCGCACGCGCGCTTGCAGCACCGAGCATTCGTCGGGCGACAGCGAACACTGCTCATTCGTATAGTCAGCCTTCTCGGGGCGTTCCATGCGTTCACCTCTTCACGACCATGATCACCTCGGCACTGAGCCGCGCCGGGATCAACCTACTCAAAAGCGGTAACACCGCGCGCAAAAACCAACTCAATCGCTACGCAATCGATTGCAATGTCGCCGCATATCGTTCGCCGGTGCACCGATGCAGTGTTTGCTGCGGAACGATGCGTCGTCAACTACGAGACTATGGAGGTCAGAAGCGTGAGGTTTTCCGCGACAATTCATTCGAACGCACGCACCCCCGCTTTCGCAAGCCGGTTTAATCGGCCGTACGTGCCGATCTTTTCCAATTGCGACGCGAGCTCATCCAATAGGAGTCGATTCGATGCCAACGTATCTCGAATTGAAGGCGCAAGCTGAACAGCTCAGAGAACAAGCAGAACAGGCCCGCCTGGCTGAGCTTGACATCGTTCTCGCAGAAGTTCGCGCGCGCGTGGCCGAATACGCGCTGACTCCCGAGCAGGTCTTTGGGCGTCGGCGCAGCGCATCCGCCACGCAGGTCGCCCAATGTCGTATCCAGGCCCGGTATCGCGATCCGAAAACAGGCGCGACGTGGAGTGGCCGCGGTCGAGAACCCGGCTGGATCAAGGGCAAAAAACGCGAGCGATTCTTGATCGAACAGGCCTAGAGAGCACCACGAGGTTTTCCGTCCCGGCTCGTGTCGCGCACGCAGGGTACATAAATAAGTTGCATTGAGCGGGCACAGCGCACAACGTCTCAGGACAACGCTCAACGCATTGATACGGCCCCTGCAAATTCGCGAAGCACATGCGTTAGAGACGTGGAACGGCACTGATAGGCTGAGCGGCACCCACTCGAGACACGCCATTGCGTCAACCTTGATGGCTTGCGGCGCATCCCTATAAACAGGGCACGAGAGAAGATCGGCCAGCTCATATCGGACAGGTCCGATTGGCCCGGCGATACGCGGCTCGTACACTCGGGCGCATGATTTCGCTGATCCAGTCCTCCTTCGATACGGCGCGCGATGCCGTCGCGCATGTCGCGCGCCGCCCTTCGTTCCTGCGCAAGCTCGACATCGCGGTGCTCGTGCTCATCGTCGCGAGCGTGCTCGTCGTGATGGCCGACAGCGTGCAGGAACTGCACCAGCAATACGGCCACGCGCTCTACGCGGCCGAATGGGCGTTCACGCTGCTGTTTTCCGCCGAGTATCTGCTGCGCCTTTGCACCGCGAAGAAGCCGGCCGCGTATGCGCGCAGCTTCTTCGGCATCGTCGATCTCGTGTCGGTGCTGCCGACCTATCTCGCGTTCTTCTTCCCCGGCCTGCATGCGCTGATCGACGTGCGGCTGCTGCGTCTGCTGCGCGTGTTCCGCATCCTCGGGCTGTCGATCTATCTCGAGGAAGGGCAGATGCTGATCCGGGCGCTCACGCGCGCGCGGCGCAAGATCTTCGTGTTCATCGGCGGGATGTTCGTGCTCGTCGTGATTCTCGGCACCGTGATCTTTCTGGTCGAAGGGCCCGAGCACGGAATCACGAGCATTCCGGTAGGCGTCTACTGGGCGGCGGTGACGATGAGCACGACCGGCTACGGCGACCTGACGCCTGTCACGCCGCTCGGCCGGCTGATCACGTCGTGCGCGATCCTGCTCGGCTACGGGATCATCGCGTTTCCGACCGGGATCATGGGCGCGGAACTCGTTGCATCGGCGATGGAGCGCAACAGGGCGAACGCGCGGCCGGCCGACGGCGACGGGCCGTGCTGCCCGCATTGCGGCGGTGCGCTCCCCGTGCAAGGTGCGGCGGATACTCATGCGCACGGCCGCGTATCCGCCAAAGGCCGCGACGCGCGATAGCCGCGGCAAGAATAAGCCCTGTCCTATTCAGCTTCCCTTCCCGCTGGCCGACACTGAACTCATCGAGCGGACGACCGCGACCGATCCCTCCGGGCCGTAACGGCCTGCGCATCGGTCGCAAGCGCCGGCGGTTTTCAAGAAAGTTCGCATGAAACCGCCCACCCAATGCCCCGCTCGCATCCGTCATTTCATCGAGGAGTTCACATGATCATTCGCGCTACCCTCGCGACGCTCGTCGCCGCCACGCTGACGACCGCCGCTTCCGCCCAGGTGCTTCACGAGAAAAACCTGCCGTTGAATCTCGCCGCCGACATCGCGCAGCAAACGATCCAGGCATGTTCGGCCAGCGGCTACGACGTGACGGTCACGGTGGTCGACCGCAGCGGTATCGAACGCGCGGTGCTGCGCGGCGACAACGCGGGGCTGCATACCGTGGATGCGTCGAAGCGCAAGGCCTATACCGCGCTGTCGACGAAAACGCCGACCGGCACGCTGGCCACGAACCTGCAGAAGAACCCGGCCGCCGCGCAGATGACGGCCATCGACGGCTTCCTGGTGCTCGGCGGCGGCGTGCCGATCAAGGCCGGCGACGAAGTGATCGGCGCCGTGGGTGTCGGTGGTGCGCCGGGCGGGCATCTCGACGAAGCGTGTGCGCTGCAGGGGATTGCGCGGGTACAGGCCAAGCTGATGTAACGAACCGGCCGCTCCCTGATGGAGCGGCTTTTTATCGGGCGCCGACACAAACCGTGAAAGCGCCCGCTTCTCACCCCGCCTGCCCGCCCAGCATCTGCACGAACGCGGCCAAGCCCGTCAGCATGATTTGCACGCCCACGCACAGCAGCAGGAACGCGGACACGCGCATCGCGACCTTCGTCCCTTCGCTGCCGAGATAGCGCGCGAGCGTCGTCGCGCGGCTGTAGATCTGCCAGATCGCGAACGCGACGAGCGCCGCGACCGCCACCGACACGACACCCGACACCAGGTAATCGCTCGCCGTATGCGCACGATTGGCATGCAGCGCGATGCCGGCGGCGATCGAGCCGGGGCCGATCGTCAGCGGCACCGTCAGCGGAAAGAACGCGCGCGACATCAGCTTCTGCAGATCGTCGCCATGCATGGCGACGTCGCCGCCGGCCGGGACGTCCGGCGCGTTCAGCATCGACCAGCCGGCCACCGCCACCGCGAAGCCGCCGCCGATTCGCAGCGCCTCCATCGAGATCCCGAAGAAGTTCAGCACCGGCGCGCCGACGAAGAAGATCACGAGCAACGTGAAGAACACGTTCGTTGCGAGCTGCTTCGACAGGATCGCGCGCTCCGCTTCGGTCAGCGATTGCGTGCGTTCGAGAAACACGAACGCCATGCCGAACGGGTTGATGATGCCGATCAGGCCCGTGAAGCCGAACAGGATTTCAGGGATCAGGCGGTCGAGCTGCATCGCGATCGTGCTCTCCGGTAACGAACGGGAATAAAAAAGCGGCCAGTCGAGAAGACCGGCCGCAAAGAGGAGATATCTCCATGATCCGGCACACGGGGGTATGCCGGGCCGCAGAAACTTGATTGTCGGGATTGTGAACCGGGAAGGGAATCAGTCGAGTCTGATTTTGTCGTCGCAGACCATCAGCATCGCGACGGCCGATCCCGGACAGACACCCTGAAACTGGCTGGACGCCAGCAACGGCTCCGGCACCGCTTCGCGGGCGATACGGACGAAACCCTGCCTGACGAAGTAGTCTTCCGCCGTCGTGGTCAACAGCCCGACCGACTGGACGGCATGCGCGCGGCATTGCGCGAGCAAGCGCGTTACCAGCAGCTGCCCTACCCCGGCGCGACGCGCGTGTTCGACGACAGCGATCGAGCGAATGAGCGCATGGCGTCCGTGGAATTCGATGCCGCCACACCCCACGATGCCGGATACCCCACCGGCAACGACAAAATGCGGCAGGTGCACGGCGACGCCGGCGGTCGGCAAACCGCTGGCACGAAGCAGCGCCTCGACCGAGGCCAGATCGGATTCGGTCGCTTGACGAAGAAGTGCCATGGTTCCACCCCGGTTTGCGGTGACATCAATCCCTGCGCTCAACACGCTCGCACAAGCCCGATGCGCCGCACCGCGGCGTGCCCGATTGCCCCCGCGTTCATTCGATGGCGATGCTAGATACGCGCTTGATTGACGCGTTTCGACAGTTCTTCCGCGCTTTCCTTCCGCTCACTATACCGGTCGACCAGATACGGGCCGACATCACGCGTCAGCAGCGTGAACTTCACGAGTTCTTCCATCACGTCCACGACGCGATCGAAATACGCGGACGGCTTCATCCGCCCCGCCTCGTCGAATTCCATGAACGCCTTGGCCACCGACGACTGGTTCGGGATGGTCAGCATGCGCATCCAGCGCCCGAGCACGCGCATCTGGTTCACCGCGTTGAACGACTGCGAGCCGCCGCTCACCTGCATCACCGCGAGCGTCTTGCCCTGCGTCGGCCGGACGGCGCCGACCGACAGCGGAATCCAGTCGATCTGCGCTTTCATGATCCCGGTCATCGCGCCGTGCCGCTCCGGCGAACACCACACCATCCCTTCCGACCACGTCACGAGCTCGCGCAGCTCGACCACTTTCGGATGACTGTCGGGCGCGTCGTCGGGCAGCGGCAGGCCGCTCGGATTGAACACGCGCACTTCGGCGCCCATCGCCGTGAGCAGGCGCTCGGCTTCCTCGATCAGCAGACGGCTGAACGAACGCTCGCGCAGCGAGCCGTACAGCAGCAGGAACCGCGGCGGATGAGTGGATGGCGCCGCAGGCCGCAGTTGCGCGACGTCCGGCACACGGAACAGTTCGGCATCGAGTTGCGGCAGGTCGTTCAGGTAGTCAGCCATGGGTAAATGCTCTCGTGATTTCAAGCCCGGCACTCGTACCAGCCCTTCGACCGGTTGACGATGCGCACGACCAGCAACATCACCGGCACCTCGATCAGCACGCCGACGACGGTGGTCAGCGCTGCGCCGGAATGAAAGCCGAACAGACTGATCGCGGCCGCGACCGCCAGTTCGAAAAAATTGGATGCGCCGATCAGCGCCGACGGACACGCGATGTCGTGCCTTTCGCCGACCGCGCGATTGAGCCAGTACGCGAGCGCCGAGTTGAAGAACACCTGGATCAGGATCGGCACCGCGAGCAACGCGATCACCAGCGGCTGCCTCAGGATCGCTTCGCCCTGGAACGCGAACAGCAGCACGAGCGTGGCCAGCAGCGCGGCGATCGACCACGGGCCGATCCTGATCATCGCGGCATCGAACGCGGCCTGGCCGTTCGCGAGCAGCCGCTTGCGCAGAATCTGCGCGAGGATCACCGGAATGACGATGTAGAGCACCACCGACGTGACCAGCGTCGCCCACGGCCCCGTGATGGCCGACATCCCCAGCAGCAGGCCGACCAGCGGTGCGAACGCGATCACCATGATGCTGTCGTTCAGCGCGACCTGCGACAGCGTGAAGAGCGGATCGCCGCCCGTGAGCCGGCTCCACACGAACACCATCGCCGTGCACGGCGCGGCAGCCAGCAGGATCAGCCCGGCGACATAGCTGTCGAGCTGTTCCGCCGGCAGCAGCGGTGCAAACAGGTGGCGGATGAAGAGCCAGCCGAGAAACGCCATCGAGAACGGCTTGACGAGCCAGTTCACGACGAGCGTGACGCCGATGCCTTTCACATGCCGGCGCACCTCGTGCAGCGCGCCGAAGTCGACCTTGACGAGCATCGGCACGATCATCACCCAGATCAGCAACCCGACCGGCAGATTGACCTGCGCGTACGCCATCCGGCCAATCGCCTGAAACAGGCCGGGCAGCGCCTGACCGAGGGCAATGCCCGCGACGATGCATAACGCGACCCAGACGGACAGATAGCGTTCGAAGAAGTTGATGGCGGGTTTCGCGACCGCCGTACCGGGCGGCGTGATGTTGGACGTATTCATCGGACGAGCGTCGGTCTTGTAGTCGTGGGCGGCTGCGCGTCTCGGCGCATCGCAGCGTGCGATCAGTGTTGCGCAATCTCGATCAGCGCGGCCCGGAGTGCATCGTCGCTCATGCGGTCGAGCGGCAGCGCCAGCAACTGCAGCATCCGGTAACCGATCGCTTGCCGTGTCAGTTCGAAGGCGAGACGCTTGCCTTCGTCGCCGCCCGTCGCGTTCGACGGATCGGCGTAGCCCCAATGCACGTTGACCGGGGTGCCGGGCCAGTACGGGCACGTCTCGGACGCCGCGCTATCGCACACCGTGATGACGACGCGCATTTCCGGCGCACCGTCGCCGACGAACTCGTCCCAGCTTTTGCTGCGATAGCCGCCGACGTCGACGCCGGCATGCGTCAGCGTTTCCAGCGCGAACGGATTCAGCCGGCCGCTCGGCGCGCTGCCGGCGCTATAGGCCCGCACATCCTTGCCGAGCGTCGCGGCCCAGTGATTGAGCATGCCCTCGGCCAGCACGCTGCGCGCCGAGTTGTGGGTACAGAGGATCAGGACGTTCGTGGTCATGGGCGAAGGCGCGCGAACGCGCGTCAGGATTGACGGGGACGATCGATTTTCCCGGAAGGCGAGCAGCCGGACACCGGCGAGCATGGATTGCCGCCGCAACAATTCTCCGTGAGATAGCCGAGCAGCCCGTTCATCGTGTCGAAGTTCGCGCAATAGAACACGAAGCGGCCGTCCTGGCGGCTCGTCACGAGCTGCGCGTGCGCGAGCTCTTTCAGATGAAAGGACAGCGACGACGGCGGCACGTCGAGCAGCGTGGCGATCCGGCCGGCCGGCATACCTTGTGGCCCAGCCTGCACGAGCGCGCGAAAGACCGCGAGCCGGGATTCATGCGCGAGCGCCGCGAGGGCGGCAATGGTTTCATTCGTTTCCATATTTCGATAATAGTCGAAATATGGAAATCGGAAAAGCGACGCCGATACAGGGCGTTGCCGGGACGGTCTGTCCGTCGATATACGCCGCGCGACGCTCGCCGGTCAGTGCCCGATCAACCGCGTGTGGCTCGGCAGTTCGACCGACAGATCGGTGCCGCGCGCGGCGGACCGCGACGTATCGCGCGTCGCGGCAAGCCATTGCGTGAACTCGGCGGCGGTCATGCCGACGGCCTGGGCCGAACTCGATACCGGCGTGGCCGGCGGCGTATCGACCGCGCGGGCCGCCTGCTGCGAATGCGGCGTCGCACCGCGTGCCACGGTCGCCGCGTGTTGCGCGGCAGGCGCGTTCGCGCCCACCTGACGCGCCGCCTTGCCGCGCGACGCCGCAATAGACTTCGCCGCCGGTCGCGCCGCGGTCCTCGCAACCGGCTTGCCCGCCGAAGATCCGCGATCGGCACGCGGCGCCGCGGCTTCCGCGACGACGGCATTCGACGCGACCGCCATCGCCACCGCCACCGGCTCACGCTTCGACCCGCTATCCGCGACGTGCAACGCACGCGCTTGCGCGGACGCGGTTTCCGCCACCACCGTCGCCGCCGCCTTCATCTGCGCATCCGTCGGCGCCGCGCGATCCGCCCGCACAATCGCGACTTCCGCGGCGTGGCCGGTCGCCCGCGCGACTTCCGTCGCCGCGACGGCCGCGGTCGGCGCGGCCGCGATCGCTGCCGAATAAACCGCGTCGTGCTCGGCCGCGTGCTGACGCTCGTCGACCAGATGCGTCGCGAGGATGCACGTCGCGCCGAACAACGCGCACGCCATCAGCGTGAGCCGCCAGCGGCGGCGCAGCGGATGCGGGCGCACCCACGCGCGGTTGTCGGAACCGAAGTCGGCCGCGCGAACGGCCTTGGCGGGCCGCGCGGCCTTGGCGACGGTGCCGCCGTCCGTCGCGGGGGCCGGCACGCGGGGCGGGCCGTAGATATCGAACACGTGTTGCCGCGCCCGCCGGCTCGCCACGAACGGCCGGCGTCGCCGGCCGTACGGCGGCGGCACATCCGAGAACGGATGCGCGAGCGGAATCGCGTAATGCCCGGTGATGTCCTGCATGCTCATGATGTCGACGACGCATTGCGCGACATCCGCCGCGGCAATCCGTGCTCCCGTAGTTGAACGAATGGCTCCGAGTATCGCCGTCGCCCCGGTTACGGTAAATCGGACTGCGTCACCTTCGGTCCGATACGGCGGTCAGCCTGGTCCTACCGTCGCGCCCGGGCGCCCGGACGGACGGCGCACGCCCCGCGCATACCGCGCATCGCCGCCTCGCACCGTCCGTCGAACGCTCAACTGCCCCGATACACCGACACGTACCACGGCGAACACGCCACCGGCACGTGATGGTGTCGCGCCGGATCGGCCACGGTGAAACGCACGGGCACGATGTCGGTCAGCGCATCCGCCACCTTGAAATACGCGCCGAGATGCAGCCGCAGTTCGAACTCGCCGCGGCGCGCGAGCTCGCCGTCCAGCATCGGCGCGTCGTTGCGCCCTTCCGCGTTGCTGACCGCACGCGCGACGAGCGCCGGCGGCTGCTCGCCCAGGTCGAATAGCTCGATCCGCACGCCGGTGATCGGCCGGCCGGTGGCGACGTCCAGCAAATGCGTGCTGATGCCCGTCATGTCGTCCTCCCTTTGCGCAGGTGCGGCCGCATCACGTGCCGCGGTAATACGTGTAGTTCCAGCGGCCGAATTGCACCGCGACATGCAGCCGCTCGTCGTCGCGCGCGATCCGGAAGCGGACCGGCACGACCGTCAGGAACGGCGACTGCACGCCACGCGCACGGAAGTACTCGCCGACATGCAGCATCAGCGTGTACGTGTCCGCGCGATACGCGTCGCCGGCCAGCAACGGCGTGCCGGTGCCGCCGCGCGCATCGACGGTGGCATCGACCAGCGGCACGTCCTGCGCGCCGTCGACACGCGACAGCTCGACGCGCATCCCTTCGGCCGCAACGCCGTGCAGCAGTTCGACGATGCGCACCGTCAGGTCGGGCGATGCACCGCGCCGCACACCGGGCGCGACGCGCGGCGCACGCGCGCCGTCAGCCCATGCGGGCACAGCGGCCAGCGCGGTCGTCACCAGCACGAGCCTGCGTCGCCCCGTATCGATCACGTTCGTCATGCGATGCGCCTCCCGGCTGCGTCTTCCATCAGAACCGGCCGCGCAGGCCGATGAACACTTCGTTCGACGACAGCTTCGACTTCAACTGTTCGTCGCGCGCGTTGATGCGGTTCGCGAACGTGTTGAAGCCGGTTTCGACGTTGCCCATGTCGACATAGCGATACCCGAGGTCGATCGAGAAGCGCTTGTTGATCGCGTAGCTGACGCCCGCGCCGGCCGAGTACGCGAGGTTGGTCTGCGTCTTCGACGCGAAGCGGCGCGTGTCGTTGGTCTGCCAGCCATCGGCCGACACGATCGCGACGCCGATGCCCAGCGTGCCGTACACGGAGAAGCCGCGGCCGAGATCGAAGTCCTTGTAGCCGTTCAGCATCAGGCGTTGCGCCGACACGTGGAATTCGTTCGCGTTCGCGTCGAACGGCGCCCAGTAGCTGGTGAAGTTGTTGGTGCGCTTGAACACGTATTCGCCTTCCGCGCGCCAGCCGTTGCCGAACTGGTAGCCGAGGCCGAGCGAGCCGGTGACGTTCGAGCCCGTCTCCGGGCCGCCGACGCGGCTCGCGACGCGCGGGCTCGTCAGCTCCATGTTCACCGCGTTGTCGAACGCGCCGATGACGCGGCCCGTCGCGTAGTAGCCGGCGTCGCCCGCGTCGGCGGTCCTCTTCGTATCCGGTGCGGCGACGGTATCGGCAAAGGCGGCTCCCGAGAACAGCAGGGCGAGCGTGGACGGCAGGGCAAAGCGCTTGATCATGATGAATCGAATCCTTGACGATGAATGACTTGTCGGAGAAGCCGTCATCGTAGGAATCGCGCCGCGATCGTTGAACCCGTTCGGCTACGGGTGGCGCCTCCGTAGCGCTACGGAGGCGAGCCGCCCGCGAGCGCCGCGTAATCGCGCACGAGCTCGACCAGCGACGCGGCCCGCAGCTTGTCGAACACGTTCGCGCGATAGGTCTCGACGGTGCGCGGCGACAGCCCGAGCGCGCGGGCGATCTCCTTGTTGCTGCCGCCGCGCACGATCCCTTCCAGCACCTCGCGTTCTCGCGCGCTCAGCGTCGCGAGGCGGGCCGCGCGAGTCTGGTCGGCATCGTCCTGGCCGCGCTGTGCAGCCTGCCGGCGCAGCGCCTGCTGCACCGTGTCGATCAGTTCGTCGTCGTCGACCGGCTTGCGCAGGAAATCGAGCGCGCCGCGCTTGAACGCGCGCCGGCACGCGTCGACGTTGCCGTGGCCCGTCAGCACGATCACCGGCAGGTCGCGCCGCGCGCGCAGTTCGTCGAGTGCATCGAGGCCGCTCATGCCCGGCATCCGGATGTCGAGCAGCACGCAGCCGAGCGCCGCGTCGTCGGCATCGGCGAGGAAGGCCGATGCGTCCGGATAACAGCGCGTCCTCACGCCGACCGTGCGCAGCAGCAACGCGAGGCCGTCGCGCACGGCTTCGTCGTCGTCGACGATCGCGACGACCGACGCGGCGCGCGTTGTAGAGGGTTGAAGCGAATCGTTCATGCGGCCTCCCCGGCCAACGGCAGCAGCAACGCGGCTTCAACGCCGCCCGACGGCAGATTGCGCACCGTCAGCGTGCCGTCCTGGCGCTGCGCGAGCGTGTCGCACAGCGGCAGCCCGAGGCCGAGGCCACGCGCCCGCGTCGTGAAGAACGGTTCGAACAGGCGCGGCAGCGCGTCTTCCGGCACGCCGGGGCCGTTGTCGGTCACGCTGAAGTGGTAGTGCCGGCCGACGCGTGCGCCGCTGATGCGGATTTCGCCGCGCGATGACCCGACACCGGCACCCGCGCCGGCCAGCGCGTCGCGCGCGTTCTGGATCAGGTTGTGCAGGATCTGCTCGACCGCGATCGGCTCGGCGAACGGCCGCTCGCGCGCCGCCGCGTTGTGCCAGCCGAGCGCGATGTGCTCGCGCGCGCACTCGTCGCGGTACAGGAACAGCAGCGTATTCATGATCGCGTCGGGATCGAGCGCGCGACGCTCGCCGCCATGCGCGGTGGTCACCGCGTCGCGCATGCGCTCCAGGATCGCCGCCGCCCGCTTCGCCTGCGCGACGCTCGTCTGCAGCGCGCGGCGCACGCTGTCGCGCTCGGCCGGTTGGTCGAGCAGGCGTTCGGCCGCCCGCGTGTGGCTGACGATCGCGGTCAGCGGCTGGTTCAGCTCGTGCGCGAGGCCGGCCGCCATTTCGCCGAAGGTGTCGAGCCGGCCGAAGCGATCGAGGCGCGCCCGCGCATCCTCGCGCCGCCGCGCCTCGCGCAGCCGCCACGCGCCGAGCGCGCCCGCCGCGAGCAGCGCCGCCACCGCGTTCCACAGCGCGATCGGCAGCCACGGCAGGTCGGCGGCCGTCAGCGTGCGCGTGGTGCGCAGCACGAACGCCTGCGGCTGCGCGGGCAGGTGTTTCTCGAGATGCATCGTCCACAACGGCGTCGCGCCGCCATTCACGCCCCGCAGCAGCTCGACGCGTCGGTCGCGCAATTCGAGCGTCGCCGACGAAATCGCCGTCGACCACTCGCCTGGCTGCAGCATCCGACGCGGATCGACGCGCACGGCCCAGCCGGTTCCCGCGACGAGCCAGTACGCGGCCGGACCGTCGAACGCCAGCGTGAACGGCTTGCCGGGCCGTTGCCGCGGCAGCGTGTCGGGAGCCGGCCCGCCGTCGGTCTGCCAGCCGCTACCGAGCCGCCAGTATGCGAGCCCGTCGAGCTGCGGCATCCGTTCGCGTAGGTTGTCGAGCATGTGCGTGGGCGGCGCCGCGAGCGACGACGCGCCGAGCGTCGCGAGGATCGCCTCGTGCTGCGCGGCCTTCTGCGCAAGCAGGCGGATCGTGATGCTCGAATCCTGGAAGAAACGGTTGTACGCGTCGGACACGGCGCGCGAGACGACGAACGCGGTGCCGGCAAGGCTCAGCGCGAGCCACGCGGCCAGCGCGGCGATTCGGAAAGACGGTTTCATGTTCGATGGCAAGCGGGAAAGCGGGCCGGCGCACGGCACGAAACGATTGCCGCACCCGGCGCCGGGACCGTCATTGTCGACAAATCGACACGGCCAGTGGTCCGAATCCGGTGATGCCGGATGTCAGCCCAGTCCCAAACCGCGGCGACATCGATTGCACCGCCTGCAGTTTCAGACTGGGCTGATTTTCTTCAGACTCCGAACCGACCAGAATCGGCTTGCTTGTTCTCCGTTGCCTCCTGGAGTACAGGCTCCATAGTCGATACTTTTCCCGCCCTCCCGGCGGGACTTTTTTTGGACGGCGTCACGCCGCTAGCTGCCCGGAACCTGTCCGGCCATGATCCCGCCTCTTTTCGTCCGACCGCGTACGCACGCCGCACTCGCGCCGCACCGGCTTCGCCCGCCCGCATCGTGACCGACGCCCCCTCCACCGCCATCGCGATCCTGACGATCGACCATCCGAGCCGCGGCACGTTCGACGACCGGTTGCGTCGCGCCGGTTACGGCTACGACCGCCTGCGCATCGACGACATCCTGCGCCGCGCCGGCTACCGGCCGTCGCGCTTCGAGTATCTGCCCGACCTGCTCACAGCCTGCGACACGCGCGCGTTCGATCTGTTCGTCGTGCAATGCGAAACGGCCTGCCGGCGCACGACGGACGCGATCCAGGCGCTGCGCGCGCGTTTCGCCGGCACCGTCGCGATCGTGTCGATCAGCCAGCGCGACGCGGAACTCGCACGCTCCGCGTGTTTCATCGCCGGGGCGAACGAGCATCACCCGTACGCGGTGCCGCCGGACACGCTGATCGCGAGCATCGCGACATGGCTGCGCTGGTCGCATCACCGTGCGACCCATCATCGCCACTGGCGGATCGGCGCGTTCGAATTCGATACGGCCACGCGCAGCGTAACCGTGGCCGGCCGCGAGCACGTGCTGACCGAGAAGCATTTCCAGATCGCGACCGCGTTCTTCCTGAACATGGGCCGCGCGCTCGACCGTGCGCATGTGAGCCAGCTGGTGTGGGGCTCGCTCGTCGCGGCGTCCAGCCGGCGGCTCGACACGCACGTCGCGTATCTGCGCGATCGGCTCGAACTCGACGGGCGGCACGGCGTGAAGATGATGACGATGTACGGGTTCGGCTATCGGCTCGTCACGTGCGAGCCGGACGCGGAGCCCGACGACGACGAAGCGGCGCCGCGACGATAGCCGGCCTGGCCCGGCGGCGCGCCGCGGCGCCGACCGGTTCGCCGGCACCCCGCAAACCTGACAGCCCCCATTGCGCGCTGATCGGACTCCATTATCATGGGGGCACCCTGGCCGACCGCCCCGCTCCCGATGGACCACCGCGCCGCACCCGATCATTCCCGCTCCGCCGCCGCGCACCCGTCCGCCGCGCCGACCCGCATCGGCCGCCGCCAGCGCGCGCTGCTGTATGCCGGCGGCGCGGCCGTGACGGTCGCGATCCTGCTCGCGAGCGGCCTGATGCTGTATACGATGGCGCGCGAGGCGATCCAGGCGCGCTATACGACCTTCGCGGTGCGCCAGTTCCTGGTCCAGATCGAATTCAAGATGCGCACGACGGGCATGGACACGCTCGTCACGCACGACGAGGCCGTGTGGAATTCGCGCGCGACCGATCCGGCGCGCGTCGCCGCGCTCGCGGCCGGCCGCGGCCGGCTGATCATCCAGGGCAGCCCGGCCTTCCCGCCGACGCTCGTGCTGGCCGACCTGTCGCCCGCGCACCCGGCCGACAGCTACGCGCACGATCTGGCGATGGCGAGCGACATGAGCTATCGCGTCGGCGCGTACGTCGCGAAGCACGACGCCGATCGCGCGATCGCCGGCTACGCGTATCGCCCCGACCGCAGCTTCGCGGTGGTGATTCCCGAACCGGTGCCGCCCGATCCGCTCACCGCGTCGCCCGCCACCGATGCGGCCACGCTCGTCGCCCGGGTCGCCGCCGGCGTCGGCACGCCGCCGCCCGGGCAATACGAATGGCATCCGCCCGTCTACGACCCCGTGCAGCGGCGCGACGTGTTCCGGATCGCCGGCGCCGTGTACGACGCGCAAGCGCCGCGCGCCGTGTTCCTGTCGACGCTGCCCGTCGACGTGCTGCGCACGCGGCTGTCGACGGGCGACACGACCGACGCCGCGATCGTCGTCGACGCGCACGGCCGCACGCTGCTGCGCGCCGGCACCGCGGCCGACGACGATGCCACGCGCGCGGCCGTCGAGCGGCTCGGCGCGCATACGCGCGAAGCTGTCCGGCGTGGCGGGCCGCGCACCGCGTTCGGCGACGGGCTGTTCTCGCTGAGCCAGCCGATCGCCGAAACCGACTGGACGCTCGTGCAGGCGTTCACGCTGCGCTCGCTGCTCGCGACGATCGGCCTGCGCGCGGGCTGGTACATCGCGGTCATGCTGGCCGTGATCGCGCTCGTCTGGTGGCTGCTCGTGCGCTTCGACCGCCGCGTGCTGAAACCCGACGACGCGCGCACGCGGCGCGTGATCGACAGCGAGAACCTGAACCGGACGATCGTCGAAGCCGCGCCGTCCGGCATCGCGCTGCTGTCGCTGGCCGACGGCGCGGTGCTGCTGCAGAACGACACGATGCGCGACTACGATGCGCGCCGCGCGGGCGAACCGTCGTTGCCGGCGCGGCTGCTCGAACGCTTCGACCGCTCGCCCGCCGCCGCCGCGTGGCAACCCGATCTGCACGTGACGCTGCCCACCGCCGCCGGCGAGGCGGTCGACCTGCTCGTCAACCTCGTGCGCACGCGCTTTCGCGACAGGGACGTCGTGCTGTGCAACTTCTCCGACATCACGTCGCAGAAGAACATCGAGCGCCGGCTCGACGAAGCGGCGCGCGCCGCCGACGCGGCAAACGACGCGAAGTCCGCGTTCCTCGCGACGATGAGCCACGAGATCCGCACGCCGCTCAATGCGATCCTCGGCAACCTCGAACTGATCGGCCGCGAACCGCTCGCCGAGTCGCAGCGCGAGCGGCTGCATACGGTCGAGGGCGCGTCGTCGGTGCTGCTGGACCTGATCAACGACATCCTCGACCTGTCGAAGATCGAGGCCGGCCAGATGACGATCGAGGCGATCCCGTTCGATCTCGCGGAGACGATCCGGCAAACCGGCGCGATGTTCGAGCCGCTCGCGGCCGCGAAAGGGTTGCAGTTCGACGTGTTCGTCGATGACGCGCTCGCGTCGCGCTACGTCGGCGATCCGACGCGCATCCGGCAGATCGCCGCGAACCTCGTCGGCAACGCGATCAAGTTCACGAACCACGGGGAAATCACGCTCGAGGTCTACCTGCGCGACGATACGGACCCCGAATCGCCGGTCGCGATCGGCGTCAGCGACACGGGCATCGGCATGACCGACCCGCAGCGCGCGGCGCTGTTCCGGCCGTTCACGCAGGCCGACACGTCGATCACGCGCCGCTACGGCGGCACGGGCCTCGGGCTCGCGCTGACGAAGCAGCTCACGCAGATGATGCACGGCACGGTCGACGTGAAGAGCGAACCCGGCAAGGGCAGCACGTTCGTCGTCACACTGCCGCTGCGCGCGGCCACCGATGCGCAGATCGCCGAGCACGATGCCGCGCAGGCCGGCGATGCGGCGCTGCCGAGCGTCGCCGCGCGCGTGCTGGTGGTCGACGATCACCCCGTGAACCGCACGCTGCTGCAAGGGCAGCTCGTCACGCTCGGCTACGCGGCCGATGCGGCCGACGAAGGCGCGGCGGCGTTGCGGCGCTGCGCGGACACGCGCTACGACCTCGTGATGACCGATCTGAACATGCCGGGGATGGACGGCTATACGCTCGCGCACGTGCTGCGTGCGCAATATCCGGGGCTGCCGATCGTCGCCGTCACCGCGCATGCGAGCGCGGCCGAGCATGCGCGCTGTGCGGAAGCGGGGATCGTCGCGGTGCTGGTCAAACCGGTGCTGCTCGATACGATCGACCGCACCGTGCGGCGTTACGCGCAAACGGCCGCCGCGCAGGCGCCGGCCGCGCGCACGCTCGTCGATCTCGCGCAAGGTCCGCTGCCGCCGGACGTGCATACGCTGCTCGAAGCGAGTCGCGCGCAATCGGTCGCGGCGATGCACGACGCGGCAGCGCGCAACGATATCGCCGCGCTGCGTCACGAACTGCATTCGCTGCGCGGCGCGTTCGCGACGATTCACGAACATGCGGTGGCCGACGCGATCGGCGAACTGCAAACCATCGTGCACGGCGGCGACCTGACGTCGTTCGAGGCGCGGCTCGCCGAAGCGGACGCGCTTGCGCAGGAAGCGCTGCAACGGCGCTCGACGCAGGCGCCGGCTGCCTGATTCCCGCACGGCCGGCCCTCGCGCGCCGGCCTCCTCCCTCCATCGCCTTTCGTTCCGCGGCGCAGGCCCGCGGCGCGTCGCCGCGCGCGTAGGACTGGGCCTACACGGTCGCTATCTCGAATCAGCCAGGGACGACTGATTAGGACGAGGCCGATCCCTACCATCGGTTTGTGAACTGACAAACTGAAAGGAGTAGGGACATGAACAAGACTTATCGCAACGTTTGGAATGCGGCCACCAACACATGGGGGGCCGCATCGGAGCTGGCCAAGGGACGCAAGAAGAGCAGCAAAAGCGCAGTGACACTCGCTGTGGCCGCGCTGTTGGCACTGCCGGCAAGCGCGGTGTTTGCAGCCGATGATGCCGAAGAAGACAACTCTTTCGAGCCCAATATAGTCGTTCTTGATGCCACCGGTGCAATTCGAACAATGGGCGTGATGAGTAGCGGCGCAGCGGTCACGTCGGGCCCCGGCGACTATGTCGCGGGAGGAGGGTCGATCGACGGTAACGTCACTGGCGGCAACAACACCGCGATTGGCGCCAATTCGGTTATCACGCGGGGCGGCTACACCGGGGACGTTACCAACTCCGTCGCCATTGGCGGCGCTACGGTCAACAACGGCGGCGGCGCCGCGCCGATTTCGGGAACCATTGGCATCGGTGCCGGTGCAACCGCGTGGGGCAGTGGCACGATCGCCATTGGTCGGGGAGCGTCCAATAACAATAACAACGCAGTGGCCATCGGTACAAACAGCTACTCAGGTGGGGGTGCGGGAACCGTCGCATTGGGTACCAACGCAAGCACAACCGCCAGCGGCGCAGTCGCGATCGGCATGTATAGCCGTACCACCGGCGCCAATTCCGCCTCGCTCGGTGCGAATACGGGGACGAGCCGGGTCAATGCATTCTCTGTTGGTAACGACATCACGACGGCGAACGCGGACGGATCAGCTCGCACGGCCTTCACGCGCCAGATCGTCAACGTCGCCGCGGGCACGGAAGACAACGACGCCGTGAACGTCGGCCAGATGAAGACGGCCTTGTCGAGGAAGGTCGACGATACGTACTTCAAGGTCAACAGTACCGGCGACGCCGCGACGGCCACCGGTACGAATGCAATCGCGATCGGGAACAGTGCCTCTGCAACCGGCTCATCGAGCGTTGCGGTCGGTGCCAATGCGGGAGCTACCGGCGGGAACAACGCGACTGCACTCGGCTCCAGCGCATCCGCAGCGTCGCCGTGGACGACCGCCGTGGGATCGCTCGCGATAGCCGACGGCGCAAGTGCAACGGCGATCGGGGCACAGGCGCACGCGACCGGTCGCCGGTCGATGGCTATTGGGGTAACTTCGTCAGCGAGCGGCGATCAAGCCGTTGCGATTGGGTTTGGTGCCCTTGCAGATCGCGACTTCACGGTATCCGTCGGTTCGGCGACACAACAACGCCAGATCACGAACGTCGCGGCGGGCACGGAAGCCAACGACGCGGTAAACGTGGCTCAGATGAACGCTGGTCTGTCGACCACGAATGCCGCAATCGCCGCGACGAATCTCAATGTCTCGAGCCTGAGCACCGGCCTGTCGTCGACCAACAGCACCGTTGCCGGCCTGAGCACTGACTTGTCCACGACCAACAGTACCGTCGCCGGTCTGAGCACCGGCCTGTCGTCGACCAACAGCACTGTCGCAGGCCTGAGCACGGGCCTGTCGTCGACCAACAGCACTGTCGCGGGCCTGAGCACGGGCTTGTCGTCGACCAGCAGCACGGTTGCCGGCCTGAGCACCGGCCTGTCGTCGACCAACAGCACCGTCGCGGGCCTGAGCACTGGCCTGTCGTCGACGGTCAGCACGGTCGCCGGCCATACCAAGCAGATCGGCGACCTCGACGACAAGTTGAGCAAGCTCGAAAGCGGGACCACCGGCCTCGTGCAACAAGCGAAGCCCGGCGACGACATCACCGTCGGCGCGAACACCGACGGCAACGCCGTGGACTTCAGCGCGACCGGAGGCACTGCACGCACGCTCAAGGGCGTCGCGGCAGGCGACGTGTCGGCGGCGAGCACCGAAGCCGTCAATGGTTCGCAGCTGCATGGCGTGTCCGACAGCGTCGCCTCGGCGATCGGCGGCGGCGCGACGGTGAACCCGAACGGCTCGATCTCCGCCCCGTCCTTCACCGTCGGCGACGGCAGCGGCGGCACGAAGATCGTCAACTCGGTCGGCGACGTCGTCACCAATCTCGACGGCCGTGTCACGACCAACGAAGGCGACATCAAGAAGCTGGCCGACGACATCGGCAGCGGCACGCTCGGTCTCGTCCAGCAGGCGAAGCCCGGCGACGACATCACGGTCGGCGCGAACACCGACGGCAACGCCGTGGACTTCAGCAGCAAGACCGGCGCACGCACGCTCAAGGGTGTCGCGGCAGGCGACGTGTCGGCGACGAGCACCGAAGCCGTCAACGGTTCGCAACTGCATGGCGTGTCGGAAAGCGTCGCTTCGGCGATCGGCGGCGGCGCGACGGTGAACCCGGACGGCTCGATCTCCACCCCGTCCTTCACCGTCGGCGACGGCAGCGGCGGCACGAAGATCGTCAATTCGGTCGGCGACGTCGTCACCAACCTCGACGGCCGCGTCACGACCAACGAAGGCGACATCAAGAAGCTGGCCAACGACATCGGCAGCGGCACGCTCGGTCTCGTCCAGCAGGCGAAGGCCGGCGACGACATCACCGTCGGCGCGAACACGGACGGCAACGCCGTGGACTTCAGCAGCAAGACCGGTGCACGCACGCTCAAGGGCGTCGCGGCGGGCAACGTGTCGGCAACGAGCACCGAAGCCGTCAACGGTTCGCAGCTGCATGGCGTGTCCGACAGCGTCGCGTCGGCGATCGGCGGCGGCGCGGCGGTGAACCCGGACGGCTCGATCTCCGCACCGTCCTTCGCCGTCGGCGACGGCAGCGGCGGCACGAAGATCGTCAACTCGGTCGGCGACGTCGTCACCAACCTCGACGGCCGCACGACGACCAACGAAGGCGACATCAAGAAGCTGGCCGACGACATCGGCAGCGGCACGCTCGGTCTCGTCCAGCAGGCTAAGCCCGGCGACGACATCACGGTCGGCGCGAACACCGACGGCAACGCCGTGGACTTCAGCAGCAAGACCGGTGCGCGCACGCTCAAGGGCGTCGCGGCGGGCGACGTGTCGGCGACGAGCACCGAAGCCGTCAACGGTTCGCAGCTGCATGGCGTGTCGGAAAGCGTCGCTTCGGCGATCGGCGGCGGCGCGACGGTGAACCCGGACGGCTCGATCTCCGCACCATCCTTCACCGTCGGAGACGGCAGCGGCGGCACGAAGATCGTCAACTCGGTCGGCGACGTCGTCACCAACCTCGACGGCCGCGTCACGACCAACGAAGGCGGCCTCAAGAAGCTCTCCGAGCAGCTTGAAAGCGGCACGCTCGGCCTCGTCCAGCAGGACGCGACGACGGGCGGCATCACGGTCGGCGCGAACACCGGCGGCTCGGTGGTGAACTTCGCGGGCACCGGCGGCGCGCGCGTGCTGTCCGGCGTCGCGAACGGCGTGGACGACGACGACGTCGTGACGGTGTCGCAGCTCCGCGCTACCGGCCTGATCGACTACACGGGCAAGGAAGTCGGTGCGGTCACGTACGACTCGGGCCTGAACTTCGACACGGTGACGTTCGCCGGCACGTTCGGCACGAAGCTGCAGCGCGTCGCCGCGGGCGAAATCAGCGCGACGAGCATGGACGCGATCAACGGCAGCCAGCTGTTCGACCTGCAGGAGCAGTTCGCGAAGCAGTACGGCGAGCTGAGCGGCCAGTTCGGCGACCTGTCGAACCGCTTCGACGATCTGTCCGACCGTCTCGGCGAACTCGAAACGAACCCCGGCACGGGCGGCCCGGGCACGGGCGACGGCTCAACCGTCGTCGGCGAGGGCGCGGTGGCTTCGGGCGAGAACAGCTCGGCACTCGGCGAGAAGGCGCTCGCGTCGGGCGAGAACAGTTCCGCCGTGGGCCAGGGTGCGGTCGCATCGGGCAGCAACGCCTCGGCCATCGGCCAGGGCTCGACGGCATCGGGCAGCAACAGCTCGGCCGTCGGCCAGGGTGCGGTCGCGTCGGGCAACAACGGTTCGGCCGTCGGCCAGGGCGCGGTCGCGTCGGGCGAAAACGGCACGGCGCTGGGCCAGGGCGCGGTTGCATCCGGCAAGGACAGCACGGCGCTGGGCCAGGGCGCGTCGGCCACCGGCAGCGGCTCGGTCGCGATCGGTCAGGGTTCGGTCGCGACGGAAGCCAACACCGTTTCGTTCGGTGACGGCACGGCAGAAGGCAACCGCCGGCTCGTCAACATCGCGGACGGCATCAACGCGTCCGACGCGGCGACGAAGGGCCAGCTCGACCGCGCGATGGAATCGGTCGACCAGCGCTTCAACGACACGAACCGCGCGATCAACGACGTCGCGAAGAACGCGTACGCCGGTATCGCGGCGGCGATGGCGATGCCGAACATGACGCCGTCGCAGCCGGGCAAGACCGTCGTCGCGGTCGGCGCCGCGAACTTCAAGAGCGGCTCGGCGATCGCCGCCGGCGCCACCTACCGGTCGCGCAGCGGCAACTGGCTCGTGAACGGCGCGACGTCGATCACGTCGGTCGGCGACGTGGGTGTCCGTGCTCAAGTCGGCTATGAGTTCTGACCCGATCGCTCCGCCTCGCGCGGAGCATCGACCCGACGCGGGGGAGTCCTCCCCCGCCGTTCGGCCGACGGCCGGTGCCGATTCCGCCAGGAGTCGCCACCGGCCGTCGGCGCGTCCGCCTCACGCGCGGCTTTTCATCGCGCGCCCCGCGGCGGCCCGCATGCGCCGATTCCCTTCTTTCAACCGAGCGAGACACGCGCGCCGCCCGGTGCGGCGCGACACGTGAGATCAACATGAACAGAACCTTCCCCATTCGCATCGTGATCGCCGACGACCATCCGGCCGTCGTCATCGGCGCCCGCTACGAACTGTCGGCCACGAACACCGTCGCGGTGGTCGCGACCGCGCACAACTCGACGGAGCTGATGGACGCGCTGTCGAACCATCCGTGCGACGTGCTGGTGTCCGACTACGCGATGCCCGGCACCGAATACGGCGACGGCCTCGCGATGTTCACGACCCTGCTCAAGCGCTTTCCGGGGCTGAAGATCGTCGTGATGACGATGATGGAGAACGCGGTGGCGCTGCGCGCGCTGATCGACATCGGCATCGCGTGCATCGTCAGCAAGTCGGACATGCCCAATCACCTGACGATGGCGATCCACGCGGCCTATACGAACGGACGCTACCTGTCGCCGTCGATGGACCGGATCCTGCGAAACACCGGCAGCGTCGGCGGCAAGGCGCCCGCGCTGTCGGTGCGCGAGGTGGAGGTGATTCGCCTCTCCGCATCGGGGCTGTCGGTCAACGAGATCGCGGAGAAGCTCAATCGCAGCAAGAAGACGATCAGCACGCAGAAAAGCTCGGCGATGCAGAAGCTCGGCATCGAGCGCGACGTCGACCTGGTGCGCTATGCGATCGCGTGCGGGCTCGTGACCGACTACGGCTATGCGCCGCCGGTGCGCGGCGACGAAGCCAGCGCGTAACGCCGCTGCCGCGACCTGAAACGGAAAGCCCCGGCAACCTGACGGTGCCGGGGCATCGGTGCGTCGGTACAGGCAGGCGCGCTCGCCTTTCGTCATGGCCGCCATCCGCGCGGCCGGCCTCGTCGCGCGCCGTCAGGCCGGATCGACGCCGCCTTCCTCTTTCACGTCACCGCCCCGCCCTTCGCTGGCCGATGCGGCGACGATCCCGTGCTCGATCGCGTAACGCAACAAATCGATGTCCTTGTCGATCCCGAGCTTTTCCATCGCGCGCGCCTTCTGCGTGCTGATCGTCTTCTTGCTGCGGCTGAGTTTGTCGGCGATCTCGTTGACCGTGAGGCCCGACGCATACAGCCGCACGACTTCGAGTTCGCGGTCGCTGAGCTCGCGCTTCTGGTCGGCGGCCCGCGCGCTCGAATGCGACGTGAGCGTGCGCACGACCTTCTCGACCGATGGTGAGTAATAGGTGCCGCCCGTCGCGGCCGCATGAATCGCCGGAATCAGGTGATCGATCGTGTCGGACTTGCTGACGATGCACTCGATGCCGAGCCGCGTCAGCGCGCCGATCACGGCCGGGTTGTCGAGCATGGTCAGCACGACCAGCTTCACGGCCGGATGATGGCGCTGGAGATAGGAGAACAGCGTGATGCCGTCGCCGTGCGCGCTGCCGGGCATCGCATAGTCGGACACCACGACGTCGCACACGCCGGCCTCGACGAGCCGGATCAGCTCGGTCGAATTGACGGCCTTGCCGGTCAGCCGGATCGTCGGCACCGACGACAGGCCGTGCTCGACGCCGACCAGCATCGCCGGGTGGTCGTCGGCCAGTACCACGCGTATCAGATAGCTTCCCATAGTCGTCCAGATTTGCGCGGCAATCGTCGCGGCCGGTTCGCCGCCCGGCGGGCGGCGACGGCGCGCATCGCGGCGTCGTGGATCGTAATTGGGCGCTATCTTCGCACGAAAACGGGCGCATCAGCCATCGCCCGGCCGGCGGCGGCGGGCGCGCCGCGCACCGCCATGAAAAATCTATGGTCACCCCCTTTTTTGCAACACCGATCTTCGATGCCGTGTGTGGCTTGCCTAAATCTATCCGGCGTCGTTGTGGGGATTGCTCCCCGCGCCACGATGAGAGTCGCGCCTGACCCGTCCTAAAAAACCGCGCGGCTTCAGAAGCCAATTTTTATGACAGGTTCTCGGTCAGGCCGGTGTGCCGTTCACGTCATCAAATTTCAGCGTTCGCAAAACCAGGTGGGTGATTCTTACAGCAACAAGCCGACGTCGGTTAATCAGGCCGGCATACCTGCCGACCGCGCATCGAAGGTGGTACGGCTGGTAACAAGTGCCCATGCCGTACGAGCCAGCTTATTTGCCAGCGCGCAAGCCACGACGTTTGAGTGCCGACGCGCCAGCATGGTCCGGACCCAATCGGCAAGCCGGCCGCTTTGCCGTTCCAGGTGCTGCATATAGACTCGGGCGCACTGCACCAGTAGCCGCCGGATATTCTTGTCCCCGCGTTTGCTGATGCCCAGCAGATTGCTTTTGCCGCCCGTGCTGTACTGGCGTGGCACCAGCCCGACCGATGCGGCAAAGTCGCGACTGCAGCCGTATTGCTTGCCGTCGCCCATTTCGGCGGCCAGCACGCTTGCCGTAATCGGGCCAACGCAGGGAATGCTCAAGAGGCATTGCCCTAGCTCATCGTCGGCTAATTGCCGAGCCATCTCGGCGTCAATCTCACTGATCTGCTCACTCAGGTACTTGAAGTGGCCGTGCAAGCGCTCGAGGATCGCCACTAGCCGGGGCGGCAGCGCATGCTCGGCCAGCACAGCCGGTAATCGCTTGATCACGGCTTGCCCGACTGGCAGGCTGATGCCGAATTCGAGCAGAAACCCGTGTAATTGGTTGGCCGTCTTCACTCGATCCCGCACCAGAGAATCACGCACGCGGTGCAAAGCTGACAAAATCTGCTGCGACTCCGTCTTCGGCGTCACAAATCGCATAGATGGGCGTGAGGCTGCCTCGCAGATCGCTTCGGCGTCCACGAAGTCGTTCTTGTTACTCTTGACGAAGGGCCGCACGAACTGCGGCGAGATCAGTTTGACCTGATGGCCCCAGCCCGCCAATTGGCGCGCCATGTAATGTGCTCCGGCGCAGGCCTCCATGACCACGATGCAGGGGTGAAACTTGGCGAAAAACTCGATTAGTTGCTTGCGGTTCACCTTCTTGCGGAACACGGCTTTGCCGTGCCGATCCTGCCCGTGAAGATGAAACGAATGTTTGCCCAGATCGATCCCAACCAGCGTTACGTCATGCATGATGGCCTCTCCAGAAAAGAAAACACCCTACAGCGTAACCCGCGTGTAGGGTGGGGGTGACCATCTCATTAACCGCCGGCTCGTGACGAGCGGGCGGTTCGAGTACAGGGCGGGCG
>NZ_JACCQB010000061.1:0-39625 GCF_015712265.1 Burkholderia sp. 9777_1386
GTCGTGCGTGGTCCGGTGCGTCCGGCGTCACGGATTCATCGGCGCTGTCGTCGTGCGCGGGCGACGCGCGTGCGGCGTCCGTCGGCACGCCGAACAGGTCGAACTGTCCGTCGGCGTGCGACTCGTTGGCGTCGTCGTGCTGCTGTCGTTGCGGCGGCGCCTTGCGCCGCGTCCTGCCGTCACCCATGCATGCCCAGCGTGAGGCGCCGCCTAGCGCGGCAGCGCGTGTTCGTACATGTAGCGCCGCGACCACGGCAGCGTTTTCGCGCTGCGTCCGGCCTTGCGGCACACGATCTGGAAGATCGACACGTCGTCGTGCTCGAACGCATACGCGCAGCCGGCCAGATACACGCGCCAGATGCGGAATTTTTCGTCGTCGACGAGCTTTCGCGCCTCTTCGGCTTTCGCTTCGAAGTTTTCCGTCCAGATATCGAGCGTGCGCGCATAGTGCCGGCGCAGGCTTTCGACGTCAACCGCCTCGAGTCCGCCGCGCTGCGCCGCTTCGAGCGCGAGGCTGATGTGCGGCAGCTCGCCGTCCGGAAACACGTAGCGATCGATGAATTCGCCGCCGCCGAGCGCCGTTTCGCCGCTTTCCGCGTCGGTCGACGTGATCCCGTGATTCATCGCGATGCCGTCGTCGGTCAGCAGCTCGCGGATGCGCGAGAAATAGAGCGGCAGGTTCTTGCGGCCGACGTGCTCGAACATCCCGACGCTCGTGATGCGGTCGAACTGGCCTTCGATCTCGCGGTAATCCTGCAGACGAATCTCGATCCTGTCTTCGAGCCCCGCGGCCTTCACGCGCGCGGTCGCGAGGTCGAACTGGTTCTGCGACAGCGTCACGCCGAGACACGTCGCGCCGAACTTCTGTGCGGCGCGCAGCACGAGCGCGCCCCAGCCGCAGCCGATGTCGAGCAGGCGCTGGCCGGGCTGCAGCTGGATCTTCGTCAGGATGTGGTCGATCTTCTTGATCTGCGCGGTGGCGAGATCCTCGTCGCCGTTCTCGAAGTACGCGCACGAGTACACCATGTTCTCGTCGAGCCACAGCTGGTAGAACTCGTTCGAGACGTCGTAGTGGTACTGGATCGCCTTCTTGTCGGTGCTCTTCGTGTGATTGAAGTAGCGCTTCACGCGGGCGAGCTTGCTTGCGCTGGTCACGGTGCTGCGCGCGAGCGAGTAGCCGATGTTGATGATGTCCGACAGCTTGCCTTCGATGTCGATCTTGCCTTTCACGTACGCCTCGCCGAGATTGTCGAGGCTCGGTTCGAGCAGCAGCGGCAATGCCGACGCGCTGTTCACCTTCAGCGTGACCTGCGGTGCGCTGAAGGTGCCGAAATCGAGTTGATCGCCGTTCCACAGCACGAGGCGCGCCGGTATGTTCGCTTTTGCCCGTACTTCATCCGCCCACTGTGCCAGCTTCTTTTCCCAGAACATTTGGATTCTCCGTTTGTTCGTTGAATCGAATACAGCCAAGTATCCTGACCGGCGCCCGCCGCTTGCGGCGCGGGCACCCGGATGCAACACGAGACACGACCGGCGTGCGCCGGCGCCGCGCTTACGGCGACAGGCGCGAGATCGTCCAGCCCGGCGACGCCGCGGCGTCGCGCGTGTAGAGCAGGCGGTCGTGCAGCCGCGACGGGCGCCCCTGCCAGAACTCGATCGAGTCGGGCACGAGGCGGTAGCCGCCCCAGTGCGGCGGGCGCGGCGGGTTGTCGCCGTAGCGTTCGCTGACGGCCTTTTCGCGCGCTTCGAGCGTCGCGCGGCTGTCGATCACGGCGCTCTGCTCCGACGCCCACGCGCCGATGCGCGAGCCGAGCGGGCGCGACGCGAAATAGCGGTCGCTTTCTTCCGCGCTGGTTTTCTCGATCCGGCCTTCGATGCGCACCTGGCGCTCGAGCTCGATCCAGTAGAACAGCAGCGCGGCCTGCGGATGCACGGCGAGATCGTGCCCCTTGCGGCTTTCGTAATTGGTGAAGAAGACGAACCCGCGTTCGTCGACGCCCTTGATGAGCACGATCCGGGCCGACGGTCGGCCGTCGGCGCCGACGGTCGCGAGTGTCATCGTGTTCGGCTCGGGCAGCTTGGCGGCGAGCGCCTCCTTGAACCAGCGATCGAACTGGGCGAAGGGGTCGGGGGCGGCATCGGCTTCGTCGAGCGAAGCACGTGAATAGTTGATGCGGAGATCGGCGAGAGTCGTCATGTTATGCAAACGCTTCAATCTGGGGCCAGTATAGCGAACGCGCGAGAATCGTGCGTGCACAGTGGCGCGTGCGGACGGGGAGTTCAGGCAAAATAGAGGGCTGCACGACTTACGTTTTCCTTGCTGCCATGTCCTCCGCCGACGCTGCCCCGCCCAGTTCTTCTGATCTTACCCCGACACCGGAAATCCAGCTTGACGTGGATCGCGCGCGGCGTTTCGGCGGCGTCGCGCGCCTGTATGGCGCGCCGGCCGCCGCCGCGTTCGAGCGGGCGCACGTCGCGGTGATCGGGATCGGCGGCGTCGGGTCGTGGGTGGCCGAGGCGCTCGCGCGCAACGCGATCGGCACGCTGACGCTGATCGATCTCGACAACGTCGCGGAAAGCAACACGAACCGGCAGATCCATGCGCTCGACGGCAATTTCGGCAAGCCGAAGGTCGACGCGATGGCCGAGCGGATCGCGCTGATCGATCCCGCGTGCCGCGTGAACCGGATCGAGGATTTCGTCGAGCCCGACAACTTCGACGCGCTGCTCGGCGGCGGCTTCGACTACGTGATCGACGCGATCGACAGCGTGCGCACGAAGGTCGCGCTGATCGCATGGTGCGTCGCGAAACGGCAGCCGTTGATCGTGGTCGGCGGCGCGGGCGGCCAGCTCGACCCGACGCGCATCCGCATCGACGATCTCGCACTGACGATCCAGGATCCGCTGCTGTCGAAGGTGCGTGCGCAGTTGCGCAAGCAGCATGGTTTTCCGCGCGGGCCGAAGGCGCGCTTCAAGGTCAGCGCCGTGTATTCGGACGAGCCGCTGATCTATCCGGAAGCGGCGGCCTGCGACATCGAGGACGGCGCCGAGCCGTCCACGGCCGCGCACGTCGCGGGGCTCAACTGTGCGGGCTTCGGTTCGAGCGTGTGCGTGACCGCGAGCTTCGGGTTCGCGGCGGCCGCGCATGCGCTGCGTGCGATCGCGGCGCAGGCGGCCGGCTGAGCGCGCGACGCGCGGGCAGGAAAGACGGATGCCGCGGCGCGGGTAACGCGCCGCGAGCGATACGGCAAGTCGGCCGGGCCAGCGCGGCCCGGCGCGTCGTGCATCAGTTGAGCGCCATGCTCAGCTTGCGTCGCCACCCGGCGACGAGGTCGGGGCGATCGCCGGCCAGCTCGAACACCGAGATCATCGTGCGGCGGCCGAGATCATCGCCGTACGTGCGATCGCGCATCACGATTTCCAGCAACTGTTCCAGCGCGCCTTCGTACGCGCGCCGCGCGATCAGGCTCTGCGCAAGGTCGAAGCGTGCGTCGAGATCGGCCGGGTTTGCCGCGATGCGCGCTTCGAGCGCATCGGTTGGCGGCAGGTCGGCCGTGGCTTCGAGTGCGTCGAAACGGGTCTTGATCGCTTGGTAGCGCGGGTCGCCGTTCTGCACGGTTTGCGGCGACAGGCGCTCGGTCTCGGCACGCGCGGCGTCGACTTCGTTGCGCGCCAGCAGCAGTTCGATCAGGTCGAGGCGCGCGTCGTCGTAGCCGGGGTTCAGCGCGAGCGCCGCTTCGAGGTGCGCGAGCGCCTCGTCGAAGCGCTGTTCGGCCATCGCATACTGCGCGGCGCGGCGCTCGGCTTCCTCGGGGGCCGGCAGCAGCCGGTCGAGGAACGCGCGCAACTGGCCTTCGGGCAGCACGCCGACGAACTGGTCGACCGGGCGCCCGTCGGCGAACGCGATCACGTGCGGGATGCTGCGCGTCTGGAAGTGCGCGGCGAGTTCCTGGTTCTCGTCGACGTTGACCTTCACGAGCTTCCAGCGGCCTGCGTAATCGGCTTCGAGCTTTTCCAGCAGCGGGCCGAGCGTCTTGCAGGGGCCGCACCACGGCGCCCAGAAGTCGACCAGCACGGGCGTGTCCAGCGACGCCTCGATGACGTCTTTCTCGAATGTGGCAAGCGTGGTGTCCATGGCGTTCTCTTCCGTTCGAATATCGTCAGGATGGGGGCGGCGCGCGGCTTTTTCAACGCGGTTTCGCTTCGGGCAGCGGAATCCATTCGGTCTCGCCGGGCACCTTGCCCATTTCCTGGCGCGTCCAGGCCGCTTTGGCCCGCTCGATCGCCTCGCGACTGCTCGCGACGAAATTCCACTCGATGTAGCGTTCGCCGTCGATCCGGTCGCCGCCGAGCAGCATCGCGCGCGCGCCGCTGGCGCTCGTCAGCGTGACCGTCGCGCCCGGCACGAGTACGGCCATCTGTTCGGCCGGCACCGGCGTGCCGTCGATCGCGAGCTCGCCGTCGACCACGTAGACCGCGCGCTCCTCGTGCGATGCATCGAGTTCGAGCCGGCCGCCGGCCGCGAATTCGGCCGCGACGTACAGCGTGCGCGAGAACGTCGTCACGGGCGAATGCAGCCCGAACGCGTCGCCGGCGATCACCGTCAGCGCCACGCCGTCTGCGTCGCGCTTGGGCAGCGTGTCGGCCGCATGGTGCTCGAACGACGGTTCGGTCGTCTCGTGCGCCTGCGGCAGCGCGACCCAGGTCTGGATACCGTGCACGGTGTGGCCGCTGGCGCGTTGCGCGTCCGGCGTGCGCTCGGAGTGGACGATGCCGCGGCCGGCCGTCATCCAGTTCACGTCGCCGGGCACGATTTCCTGCAGCGAGCCGAGGCTGTCGCGGTGCAGGATCGCGCCGTCGAACAGGTAGGTAACCGTCGCGAGTCCGATGTGCGGATGCGGGCGCACGTCGAGCCCCGTGCCGGCAGGCAGCGTCGCGGGCCCCATGTGATCGAAGAAGATGAACGGGCCGACGAGGCGTGCGGCGAGCGCGGGCAGCGTGCGGCGTACCTGCAGGTTGCCGATGTCGCGGACGTGCGGCTTCAGCAGGGCTTTGATCGAGTCGGTCATGGCGGGCCTCGTGGGGAACGGCTGGATTGCCGGTCATTGTACTGGCGGTGCGGCGGCGCGCGCGCGTGACGCGGAGCGCGGGGACCACGAAATGCGCGCGCTGCGGCCGCGGCAGGCATGCGTCGTGCGGCATCCGCGGCGTGGCGCAAGCCGCTGCGCGCGCCGCCGATTCCATGCGCGCCGTGCGGGTATCGGGCCGGCCGGCGAAACCCGGTAGACTGGCCGGCTTCACAACAATGATTCGACAATCGAGGGAGACACCGATGATGGCCCCGAAGGACTTGCTGCTCGCGCTGGTCGTGATCCTGGCGTGGGGCGTGAACTTCGTCGTGATCAAGGTCGGCCTGCACGGCATGCCGCCGATGCTGCTCGGTGCGCTGCGCTTTACGCTCGCGGCCGTGCCCGCGGTGTTCCTCGTGCGCCGGCCGCAGATTTCGTGGCGGCTGCTGGTGCTGTACGGCGCGACGATCCAGCTCGGCCAGTTCGTGTTCCTGTTCACCGGCATGTACGTCGGCATGCCCGCCGGCCTCGCGTCGCTCGTGCTGCAGTCGCAGGCGTTCTTCACGCTGGTGTTCGCGATGCTGTTCCTCGGCGAGCGGCTGCGCGTGCAGAACTTGATCGGGCTCGCGATCGCCGCGGGCGGGCTCGTCGTGATCGCCGCGCAAGGCGGCCGCGCGATGACGCTCGCGGGTTTCCTGCTGACGATCTGCTCGGCCGCGATGTGGGCCTTCGGCAATATCGTCACGAAGAAGGTCGGGCGTGCGAACCTCGTGTCGCTCGTCGTATGGGCGAGCCTCGTGCCGCCGGTGCCGTTCTTTCTGCTGTCGCTGTGGTTCGAGGGGCCGCAGCGGATCGCGACCGCGCTCGCCGGACTGAACGGCGCGTCGATCTTCGCGGTCGTCTATCTCGCATTCGTCGCGACGCTGCTCGGCTACGGGCTGTGGAGCCGCCTGCTGTCGCGCTACCCGGCCGCGCAGGTCGCGCAGTTCTCGCTGCTGGTGCCGATCGTCGGGCTCGCGTCGTCGGCGCTGCTGCTCGACGAGCATCTGACGCAAACGCAACTGATCGGCGCCGCACTCGTGATGGGCGGGCTCGCGGTGAACGTGTTCGGCGGGAAACTGCTGAGCCGCTTCGCGGCGTCGTGACGCGCCGGCACGCGCTGCGTGCCGGCGGGGGGAGCGGTGGCGCTCAGGCCATCCGGCTCTTCGCGAGCGGCGGATTCGCGGCGAAATAACGCTTGATGCCGCGGAAGATCGCGTCGGCCATCTCGTCGCGATAGCTGTCGTCGTTGAGCCGGCGCTCTTCGTCCGGGTTGCTGATGAATGCGGTCTCGACGAGGATCGACGGAATGTCGGGCGCCTTCAGCACCGCGAACCCGGCCTGCTCGACCGAGCCCTTGTGCAGCTTGTTGATGCCGCCCACTTCCTTCAGCACGTAGTTGCCGTAGCGCAGCGAGTCGCGGATCTGCGCGGTCGTCGACATGTCGAACAGCGCGCGGTTCACCGCCGCGTCCGCCGTCTTGATGTTGATGCCGCCGATCAGGTCCGACGAATTCTCCTTGTTCGCCATCCAGCGCGCCGCGGCGCTCGTCGCGCCGTGGTCGGACAGCGCGAACACCGACGAGCCGCGCGCGGACGGCGTCGTGAACGCATCCGCGTGGATCGACACGAAGAGATCCGCGCCGACGCGGCGCGCCTTCTGCACGCGCACGTTCAGCGGCACGAAGAAGTCGGCGTCGCGCGTCATCATCGCGCGCATGTTCGGCGCGGCGTCGATCTTCGCGCGCAGCTTCTTCGCGATGTCGAGCGCGATGTGCTTCTCGTACGTGCCGTTGCCGCCGATCGCGCCCGGATCCTCGCCGCCGTGGCCCGGGTCGATCGCGACCGTCAGCAGACGCACGGTGCCGCCCTTGCCGGATTTCGGCGCGGTGAACTTGTAGGTGTCGCCGTCGTCGTCGCTGTCGTCGCGGCGCGCGATGACGGGCGGCGGCTTGACGGCCGGCTTCGCGGGCGTCGACGGCGTGCCGGCCGCCGGCGGCGTGTGCGGCGTGGTTGGCGTGTTCTGCGCGAAACGCTGGAAGAATGCGTCGCTGTTGTCGCCCGCGCCGGGCGGCGGGGTGCCGGGGCCCGCCAGCGTGGACGGCGGCTGCATCTGCTGCGCGCGCGCGGTGTCGTTGAGCGCCTGTTCCTTGCGTTCCGTCTGCGCGATCAGGTCGGACAGCGGATCGGGCGCGACGGCCGGATACAGGTCGAACACCAGCCGGTACTTGTACGTGCCGACGGGCGGCAGCGTGAACACCTGCGGCTTCACCGAGCCTTTCAGATCGAACACCATCCGCACGACGTGCGGCTGATACTGGCCGACGCGCACCGACTGGATCTGCGGATCGTTCGGCGCGATCTTCGAGACGAGGTCGCGCAGTGCCTGGTCGAGGTCGAGACCGCTCAGGTCGACGACGAGACGGTCGGGACCCTGCAGCAGTTGTTGGCTATTCTGCAGCGGCTGGTCGGATTCGATCGTGACGCGCGTGTAATCGCGTGCGGGCCACACGCGCACGCCGAGCACCGACGACGCGTGCGCGAGCCGCGGCGCGACGAGGCCGAGCACCAGCGTCGACGCGCCCGCGCACAGGATCTGGCGGCGCCGCCAGTTGTGCGTCGCGGTGGCCGCCGATTCGATCGAGCGGAACGGTTTGATCAACATCTTTCGAGACATGCCTTTCCTGAAGCGCTGTACGCCCGGACGGTGAGGGCACGGCCGTCGCCATCCACGTCGAGCGAGAAAACCAGATCGGGCACGCCGAGCAGGGCGCCCGCCTGTTGCGGCCATTCGACGAGGCAGATCGCGCTGGAATTGAAATATTCGCGAAAGCCTGCATCGGACCATTCGGCCGGATCGTTGAATCGATACAGATCGAAGTGATAGACCTCGAGTTCCCCATCGCTGCGTTCGAGCGCGTACGGCTCGACGAGCGTATAGGTCGGGCTGCGCACGCGGCCCTGGTGGCCGAGGCCGCGCAGGATCGCGCGCACGAGGGTGGTCTTGCCCGCGCCGAGATCGCCGACCAGCTGGATCTGCAGCCCGTCGAACACATGCGCGCGGTCGAGTTCGAGGCGCGCCGCGTCGAGCGCGTGCGCGAAGCGGGTGCCGAAGGCCTCGGTTGCCGCTTCGTCGGCGAGCGCGATCACGCGCTCCGCGAGCGGGGCGGGCAACGTGGCGTCGTGAGGCGGTTGGCTGGGCGTGGCTGGCATTCTCGTAAAATAGTGCGATGAACCGACTACCGGAACGCGCCGCATCCGACAGGCCTTCGACTCGTGACGAAGGCGCGGCGCCGTGCGCGCTCGACGATGCGGCGTTGACTGCGCTCGCCGCTCGCATCAGGGCGTGGGGGCGCGAATTGGGTTTCGGGGCGATCGGCATCAGCGATACCGATCTCTCGGATGCCGAAGCGGGCCTCGCCGCCTGGCTGGAAGCCGGATACCACGGCGAAATGGATTATATGGCGAAACATGGGATGAAACGCGCGCGGCCGGCCGAACTTGTGGCCGGTACGCGACGCGTGATTTCCGTGCGGCTCGCTTATTTGCCGGCCCAAACGCTCGCTGACGGCGCGTCCGGCGGCGAGCCCGGCGCGCTCGTGCCGCACGACTGGCGCGCCCGCGAACGGGCACGGCTCGACGATCCGCAGGCGGCCGTCGTGTCGATCTATGCACGCGGCCGCGACTATCACAAGGTGCTGCGCAACCGGCTGCAGACGCTCGCGGAGCGTATCGAGCACGAGATCGGCGGGTTCGGCTACCGCGTGTTCACCGATTCGGCGCCGGTGCTCGAGGTCGAGCTCGCGCAGAAGGCCGGGGTCGGCTGGCGCGGCAAGCATACGCTGCTGTTGCAGCGCGATGCCGGCTCGCTGTTCTTTCTCGGCGAGATCTACGTCGACCTGCCGCTGCCGACCGACGCGCATACGGCGCCCGACCGCGCGCCGGAGACGCCCGGCGCGCATTGCGGCAACTGCACGCGCTGCATCGACGCGTGCCCGACCGGTGCGATCGTCGAGCCGTACCGCGTCGATGCGCGCCGCTGCATCTCGTACCTGACGATCGAGCTGAAAGGCAGCATTCCCGAGCCGCTGCGGCCGATGATCGGCAATCGCGTGTACGGCTGCGACGACTGTCAGCTCGTGTGCCCGTGGAACAAGTTCGCGCAGGCCGCGCCCGTCGCCGATTTCGACGTGCGGCACGGTCTCGATCGCGCGACGCTCGTCGAGCTGTTCGCGTGGGATGCCGACACGTTCGACACGCGGATGCAGGGCAGCGCGATCCGGCGCATCGGCTACGAAAGCTGGCTGCGCAATCTCGCGGTCGGGCTCGGCAATGCGCTGCGCGCGGGTGCGGACCGGCTCTCGCCGGCGGCGCGCGACGCGATCGTCGCCGCGCTGCGCGCCCGGGCCGACGATCCGTCGCCGCTCGTGCGCGAGCATGTCGAATGGGCGCTGCGGGCCGCGTGAAGGCGGCGTAAAGTGTCGTCGGCGCGCGGGCAGGGCCGCGCGCATCCCCCGGTCAGGAGAAGGCAATGTTCAACGCAGTCATCGACGCGCCGTTCGGCAAGGTCGGCATCCGTACGGATGCCGCGGTGGTGCGCGAGATCGTCTATCTGCCCGAATCGATGAAGTCGGTCGATCCGGATTCGGCGCTCGCGAAGCGCGCGGTCAAGCAGATCGAACGTTATTTCGAGCGCGCGTCCGCACGCTTCGACCTGCCGCTCGCCGATGTCGGCAGCGCATTCCAGCATCGCGTGTGGGACGTGATCAGCGATATCCCGCCCGGCACGGTGCTCACCTACGGCCAGGTCGCGAAGCGGATCGGCAGCGCGCCGCGCGCGGTTGGCCAGGCGTGCGGCGCGAACTACTTCCCGCTCGTGATCCCGTGCCATCGCGTCGTCGCGGCGGGTGGCCTCGGCGGGTTCGCGAACCACGACGACAACGGCTATTACCAGCAAGTGAAGCGCTGGCTGCTGACGCACGAGGGTGTGCCGTACCGATGAGCGAACCTGTGACGACCCCCGAAGCCGACGACGATGCCGTCGCGGCATCGCCCGCGCTGCTCGCGAGCCGCGCGTCGATCGACGTGTTCTGCGATGCGTTGTGGCTCGAACACGGCCTCGCGCGCAACACGCTCGATGCGTACCGGCGCGATCTGGTGCTGTTTTCCCAATGGCTGGCCGCGACGCACGCCGCGCCGCTCGACGGCGCCGACGAGGCGATGGTGACCGGCTACATCGCCGCGCGCAGCGACGGCAAGGCGACGTCGTCGAACCGGCGACTGTCCGTGTTCCGTCGCTATTACGGCTGGGCCGTGCGCGAGCATCGCGCGAGCGCTGACCCGACGCTGCGGATCACGTCCGCGAAACAGGCGGCCCGGTTCCCGTCGACATTGTCGGAGGCGCAGGTCGAGGCGCTGCTGGGCGCGCCGGACATCGGCACGCCGCTCGGCCTGCGCGATCGCACGATGCTCGAGCTGATGTACGCGAGCGGGCTGCGCGTGAGCGAGCTCGTGACGCTGAAGACCGTCGAAGTCGGCCTCAACGAAGGCGTCGTGCGCGTGATGGGCAAGGGTTCGAAGGAGCGGCTCGTGCCGTTCGGCGAAGTCGCGCACGGCTGGATCGAACGCTACCTGCGCGACGCGCGGCCCGCGCTGCTCGGCGCACGCGCGGCCGATGCGCTGTTCGTGACCGCGCGCGGCGACGGGATGACGCGCCAGCAGTTCTGGAACATCATCAAGCGTCACGCGCAGCAGGCCGACGTGCGCGCGCACCTGTCGCCGCACACGCTGCGGCACGCGTTCGCGACGCACCTGCTGAACCACGGCGCCGACCTGCGCGTCGTGCAGTTGCTGCTCGGCCACAGCGACATCTCGACCACGCAGATCTACACGCACGTCGCGCGCGAGCGGCTCAAGACGCTGCACGCGCAGCATCACCCGCGCGGCTGACGCGCGACGCGGGCATTTGACGCAGCGTGGTGGGGCGGGGCGCCGATGCGGGCTGCGCCGCGCATCGCAGGGCGCGTCAGACGAGCTCGCGCAGCCGGTGCTTGAGCACCTTGCCGGTCGATGCGGCCGGCAACGCATCGAGCACGCGGATGTGCGCAGGGCGTTTGTAAGCGGTGAGCCGGTCCGCGCACCATGTGTGCAATGCCGCCTCGTCCACCGCCGCGCCCGGCACGCGCTCGACGAACGCGAGCACTTCCTCGTTGCCGTCGATCGCGCGGCCGATCACGGCCGCCTGCACGACGCCCGGATGCGCGTTCAGCACCTGCTCGACCTCGACCGGATACACGTTGAAGCCCGAGCGGATGATCAGCTCCTTGCTGCGGCCCGCGATCGTCACCGCGCCGTCCGCGTCCTGCCGCGCGAGATCGCCGGTGCTCAGCCAGCCGTCCGGCGACACGGCCGCGCGCGTCGCATCCGCGTTGCGGTAGTAGCCGAGCATCACGTTCGGCCCGCGCACGCGGATCTCGCCGACTTCGCCCGGCGGCACGTCGGTGCCGTCCGGCGCGACGATCCGCACGTCGACGCCCGGAATCGGCACGCCGACCGAACTGTCCGTGCGCGGCGCGTCGAGCGGCGTCTGCGTGATCGTCGGGCTGCTTTCGGTCATCCCGTAGCCGTTGTGCAGCGGCACGCCGTACAGGCGCTCGACGCGCGCCTTCAGGTTCGCATCGAGCGGCGAGCCGCCCGAATATGCGAAGCGCAGCCGCGGCGCGCGCCATGCGTGGCCGTGCGTGTGCAGGTGTTCGAGCAGCTTCGCGTGCATCGCGGGCACGCCCTGGAAGATCGTCACGCCTTCGTCGGCGAGCGCGACGCGGACGGCTTCCGGCGAGAAGCGCGGCGCGAGCCGCAGCGTCGCGCCTGCATACAGGCTGCCCAGGCACACCGATGCGAGCCCGTACACGTGCGACACGGGCAGCACCGTGTAGACGACGTCATCCGGCGACACGCGGCGCAGCGCGCTCGACGTCGCCGCGATGAACAGCAGGTTGCGGTGCGACAGCATCACGCCTTTCGGCGTGCCGGTCGTACCGGTCGTGTAGATCAGCGCCGCGCATTGGGCGGCGCCGTCGGCGGCCACCGGTTCGGCGGGCGCGCTCGCGTCGACGCGATACGACCACGCGCCGATGTCGACCGGCAGCGCGCCGGCCGGCATTGCGCCGATCCGCTCGGCGTGGGCGCGGGCGTCGGGTGAGGCGTCCGTCGTGAACGCGGTCAGCTTAGGGCGTGCATGCGCGGCGATCGCATCGAGTTCGGCGGCCGACAGCCGTGCGTTCGACACGAGCGCCCACGCGTCGAGGCGGGCGGCCGCGAACAGCAGCACGATCTGCGCGACGCAGTTTTCCGCGACGATCATCACGCGGTCGCCGCCTTGCACGCCGAGGCTCGCCAGCCGCGCGGCCGCCGCATCGACGGCCTGCGCCAGATCGCCGTACGACAGGCGGCGCGCATCCTCGATCAGCGCCGGCTGCGCGGGCGACTGCGCGGCCCGGCGCGCGGGCACGTCGGCGATGCGACGCGGCAGCGCGGCGAGCAGCGCATCGACATCGAGCGATTCGGATGAACGGACGGGCGAGGACATGGCGTCTCCAGATGAGGGGCCGGCGGCGGGCCGACGATATTTGCGAACGATCGTGCCATGACGGCGCGCGCGCCACAATTGGCCAATCGGGCAATAGCGCTTCACGATGTCTGCAATGATGATGGGCATGATCGTGACCGCGATGCGGCGGGCCGGCGGAAAACGGGCCGCGAGTATACCGTCGGCGCCGGCACGCGATTGCGCGAGCGTCGATCGTTCGCCATTAAAATGCCGCCATGAGCAAATCCAGACACGTGTCCGAAACCCCCGCGACCCAACTGCTGCGCCGTCATGGCGTCGCATTCGGCGAGCATCCGTACGAATACGTCGAGCACGGCGGTACCGGCGAATCGGCGCGCCAGCTCGGCGTCGACGAGCACAGCGTCGTGAAGACGCTCGTGATGGAAGACGAACACGCGAAGCCGCTGATCGTGCTGATGCACGGCGACCGCACGGTGTCGACCAAGAATCTCGCGCGGCAGATCGGCGCGAAGCGGGTCGAGCCGTGCAAGCCCGAGGTCGCGAATCGCCATTCGGGCTATCTCGTCGGCGGCACGTCGCCGTTCGGCACGCGCAAGACGATGCCCGTCTACGTCGAGGCGACGATCCTCGACCTGCCGACGATCTACCTGAACGGCGGCCGGCGCGGCTACCTGGTCAGCCTCGCGCCGGCGGTGCTCACGTCGCTGCTCGGCGCGCGGCCCGTGCAGTGCGCGAGCGTCGACTGAGGGTTTCACCTTCGTGGCACGCCGCGCCCGTTCGGTAGAATGGGCGCCGTTTCGGCCTGCCGGCTTGCCGCGCACGGCCATCCCTTTCCCGATACGTTGAAAGAAGAGTCCTCCGCATGCAGATCCTGCTCGCCGCCCTCGTTGCCTACCTGATCGGTTCGGTGTCGTTCGCCGTCGTCGTCAGTTCCGTGATGGGCCTGGCCGACCCGCGTTCGTACGGATCCAAGAATCCCGGCGCGACCAACGTGCTGCGCAGCGGCAACAAGAAGGCCGCGATCCTGACGCTCGTCGGCGACGCGTTCAAGGGCTGGATCGCCGTCTGGCTCGCCCGTCACTTCGGCCTGCCCGACGTCGCGGTCGCGTGGGTCGCGATCGCCGTGTTCCTCGGCCACCTGTACCCGGTGTTCTTCCGCTTCCAGGGCGGCAAGGGCGTGGCGACCGCGGCCGGCGTGCTGCTCGCCGTGCACCCGGTGCTCGGGCTCGCGACCGCGCTGACCTGGCTGATCGTCGCGTTCTTCTTCCGCTATTCGTCGCTCGCGGCGCTGGTGGCGGCCGTGTTCGCGCCGGTGTTCGACGTGTTCCTGTTCGGCACGCCGGGCCATAACCCGGTCGCGTGGGCCGTGCTCGCGATGAGCGTGCTGCTCGTGTGGCGTCACCGCGGCAACATTTCGAAGCTGCTCGCGGGGCAGGAGAGCCGGATCGGCGACAAGAAGAAGGCGGCCGCGGACGGCGGGAAGGCCTGAGAACGCGCGGCGCCGGGCGCGCCGCGTGTGCGGGGCCCGGCCGGATGACGCGACGGGCCGGCGGCCGCTCAGTCGCGGAAGTTGTTGAAGTCGAGCGGCGTGTCGGTCACGTCCTTGCGCAGCATCGCGATCGTGCTCTGCAGGTCGTCGCGCTTCGTGCCCGAGATGCGCACCGCGTCGCCCTGGATGCTCGCCTGCACCTTGATCTTGCTGTCCTTCACGAGGCGCACGATCTTTTTCGCGAGGTCGCCCGTCACGCCTTTCTTCACGGTGACGATCTGCTTGACCTTGTCGCCGCCGATCTTCTCGACCTTGCCGTAGTCGAGGAAGCGCACGTCGACGTTGCGCTTGGCCAGCTTGCCGATCAGCACGTCCTTGACCTGGCCGAGCTTGAAATCGTCGTCGGCGAACAGCGTCAGCTCGCGTTCCTTCTGCTCGACGCGTGCGTCGGAGCCCTTGAAGTCGAAGCGCGTCGAGATTTCCTTGTTCGACTGCTCGATGGCGTTCTTCACTTCGATCATGTTCGCTTCGGAAACGACGTCGAACGATGGCATGGCATTCTCCCTTGAGATGCGGGCACCCGGCTCGCGCGCGGGCACTCGCTATAATTGCGGACTGTTTGCCATTTTACCGATGCCCCTCCGTTTGCCCAAGGCCGGCCATGCGCCGCCCGGGCGGACGTGACCGCGAATGCCGATGCCCCCTGACGATTCCGCCCTGTCGCTGCTTCCCGACCATCCGCTCGCCGCGCACAACACGTTCGGCATCGCCGCGCGCGCGCGCTTCGCCGCGCGCATCACGCAGGCGGCGCAGTTCGAGGCGCTGCATCGCGACCCGCGGGTCGCGACCCTGCCGCAACTCGTGCTCGGCGGCGGCAGCAATATCGTGTTCACGCGCGATTTCGACGGCGTCGTGCTGCTCGACGAGATCGCGGGCCGCCGCATCCTGCGCGAGGACGACGACGCGTGGTACGTCGAGGCCGGCGGCGGCGAGAACTGGCACGCGTTCGTCGCGTGGACGCTCGAGCACGGGATGCCGGGCCTCGAGAATCTCGCGCTGATCCCGGGCACCGTCGGCGCCGCGCCGATCCAGAACATCGGCGCGTACGGCCTCGAGATGAAGGCGTATTTCGATTCGCTGGTCGCGGTCGAGCTGGCGACGGGGCGCCGCGAGCGCTTCGACGCCGCGCGCTGCGCATTCGGCTACCGCGACAGCTTCTTCAAGCGGGAAGGGCGCGGCCGGTTCGCGATCGTCGCGGTGACGTTCCGGCTGCCGAAGCAATGGACGCCGCGGCTCGGCTACGCGGACGTCACACGCGAGCTCGACGCGCGCGGCATCACGCCCGAGGCGGCGACGCCGCGCGACGTGTTCGATGCGGTCGTCGCGATCCGCCGCGCGAAGCTGCCCGATCCGCTGGTGCTCGGCAATGCGGGCAGTTTCTTCAAGAATCCGGTGATCGACGCCGCGCAGTTCGATGCGCTGCGCGCCCGCGTGCCGGAGGTCGTGTCGTATCTGCAGCCGGACGGGCACGTGAAGCTCGCGGCCGGCTGGCTGATCGACCGCTGCGGCTGGAAGGGGCGCGCGCTCGGGGCGGCGGCCGTGCACGACCGCCAGGCGCTCGTGCTCGTCAATCGCGGCGGCGCCACCGGTGCCGATGTGCTGGCGCTGGCGCGGGCGATCCAGGCCGACGTGCGCGCGCAGTTCGGTGTCGAGCTGGAGGCGGAACCGGTCTGCCTGTAACGCAGTGCGCGCCGGTTTTGGCGCGCCCAAACAAAAAGCGCCGATCGTCGATCGGCGCTTTTTTACGCGTGTGCGTTGCGGCGCGTCAGTGCTTGAGGCGGCCGAGCAGCAGGAACTCCATCAGCGCCTTCTGCACGTGCAGGCGGTTTTCCGCTTCGTCCCACACGACGCTCTGCGGGCCGTCGATCACGCCGGCCGTCACTTCCTCGCCGCGGTGCGCGGGCAGGCAGTGCATGAAGAGGGCGTCCGGATTCGCATGGCCCATCATTTCCTCGTCGACGCACCAGTCGGCGAATGCCTGCTTGCGCGCCTCGTTCTCGGCCTCGAAGCCCATGCTCGTCCACACGTCGGTCGTCACGAGATCGGCGCCCTTGCACGCTTCGTTCGGATCGTCGAACACCTCGTAGAACGGCGCGCTGTCGGGCGACACGAGCTTCATGTCGAGTGCGTAGCCGGGCGGCGTCGACAGGCGCAGCTTGAAGCCGAGGATCTGCGCGGCTTCGATCCACGTGTAGAGCATGTTGTTCGCGTCGCCGACCCACGCGACGGTCTTGCCGGCGATCGGGCCGCGGTGCTCGTAGTACGTGAAGATGTCGGCGAGCACCTGGCACGGGTGGTATTCGTTCGTCAGGCCGTTGATCACCGGCACGCGCGAGTTCTGCGCGAAGCGCGTGATCACGTCCTGCTCGAACGTGCGGATCATGATGATGTCGACCATTCGCGAGATGACCTGCGCGGAATCCTCGACGGGCTCGCCGCGGCCGAGCTGCGTGTCGCGCGTGCTCATGAAGACGGCGTGACCGCCGAGCTGGAAGATCCCGGCCTCGAACGACAGGCGCGTGCGCGTCGAGCTCTTCTCGAAGATCATCGCGAGCGTGCGGTCGTGCAGCGGGTGATAGGTCTCGTAGTTCTTGAACTTGCGCTTCAGGATACCCGTGCGTTCGAGCACGTACTCGTAGTCTTCCAGCGAGAAATCCTTGAACTGCAGGTAGTGACGAATGGTTTTGGCGGTCATGAAACGAAATACGGCGGGTCTCACCCGGCAGCGAGGCCGGACGGCGCCGCCGTCGGGTGTGGATAACTCAAAGCAGCATAAAGGATTTTCTGTGCTTTGACGAGCCGTGGAGCGACGCGGGGCAGGATCGCCGCGCGCGATCCGCAGTGCGGGAAGACGGGCGTCGGGACGACGCGCGATGGCGCGCTGCGGTATAATTCGAAAGTTTTCTCCAGCCCGGCAGGCAAGGCTTTTCGCGCTCTGCCGGACACAAGCCGTGCGCTGCACACATCCGGTGCAGTCCACCGGCGGCGCGCCTCGACGCCCCGTTTTCGGGATATCGATGAGCTTGTGCCGCCGACCCTCCAGCTTTGTGTTCGCGTATCCAGGCGCCGTTGCCTGGACATCGCCGGGCCGTCACTTGGGTAACCACATGGCTGAAACCCCTCCGACCGAATTTTTCATCCAGGGCATCACGAAAGACGGGAAAAAGTTTCGCCCGAGCGACTGGTCGGAACGTCTGGCCGGTGTGATGGCCTGCTTCGGGCCGGGGGCGAGCGGGCCGAACGCGCGTCTCAAGTATTCGCTGTACGTGCGTCCGACGATGCTCGGCGACCTGAAATGCGTGATCCTCGATTCGCGGTTGCGCGACATCGAGCCGATGGCTTTCGATTTCGTGCTGAATTTCGCGAAGGACAACAACCTCGTCGTGACCGAGGCGTGCGAGCTGCCGGACTACAACGCGAAGAAGTGATGCCGGCGGGCGAGGGCGCGTGCCGTGCCCGCCCGCGTACAGGTCGCCGCCGCGCGTGATGCGCGAGCGACCGGCAACGAAAAAGCCCGCCTAGGCGGGCTTTTTCGTGATCGCAGGAAACAGGAACGCCCGCGCGAGCGGGCGCACCGGATTTACGCTGCTGCCTGCAGACCCTTGACGGCTGCGGCCAGGCGGCTCTTGCTGCGAGCGGCCTTGTTCTTGTGAACGATCTTCTTGTCGGCGATCGTGTCGATCGTCTTCACGGCAGCCTTGAACAGCTCGGCAGCCTTTGCCTGGTCGCCGGCTTCAACAGCCTTGCGAACCGACTTGATCGCGGTACGGAATTTCGAGCGCAGCGCCGAGTTGTGCGAGTTTGCCTTCGCGGCCTGGCGGGCGCGCTTGCGTGCTTGTGCGGAGTTAGCCATGACGGTTCCTTATCCTGTCCTGTTTCCAGAGCTTGGAGCCTGACGGCCAAGCGCTGCTTTTCGATCCGTCCCCTGAGAACGATTGCCCAGGGGCGCATAAAAAAACGGTGATTTTAACCGAGGCCGGGACATGAAAACGGCAGTTGCCGTGCATGTACGAGCCCAGAAACCGGCGATTATAGCAACAAAATCAAGCGAGTGGCAAGTTCGACTTAACGCCCGCCGGGCGGGGCGCCGGCGGCGGCCGCGCTTTTCGGTATCGGCCGGTGGCCGGGTCGCGCAACGTCCGTATAATAAGCGCCCCATGAATCTATTCCGAGCCCTGCTGACGGTCAGCGGCTTCACGCTGCTGTCGCGCGTGACCGGACTGGCCCGCGAGACGCTGATCGCCCGTGCGTTCGGCGCCAGTCAATACACCGACGCGTTCTACGTCGCCTTCCGCATTCCGAACCTGCTGCGCCGCCTGTCTGCCGAAGGCGCGTTCTCGCAGGCGTTCGTGCCGATCCTCGCCGAGTTCAAGAACCAGCAGGGGCACGATGCGACGAAGGCGCTCGTCGACGCGATGTCCACCGTGCTCGCGTGGGCGCTGGCCGTGCTGTCGGTCGTCGGGATCGCCGGCGCGTCGTGGGTCGTGTTCGCGGTCGCGTCCGGCCTGCACAGCGACGGCCAGGCGTTCCCGCTCGCGGTCACGATGACGCGGATCATGTTCCCGTACATCGTGTTCATTTCGCTGACCACGCTCGCGTCGGGCGTGCTGAACACGTACAAGAGCTTCTCGCTGCCCGCGTTCGCGCCGGTGCTGCTCAACGTCGCGTTCATCGCCGCGGCCGTGTTCGTCGCGCCGCACCTGAAGGTGCCGGTCTACGCGCTCGCGTGGGCCGTCATCGTCGGCGGCGTGCTGCAGTTTCTCGTGCAGCTGCCGGGCCTGAAGAAGGTCGACATGGTGCCGCTGATCGGCCTGAATCCGCTGCGCGCGCTGCGTCATCCGGGCGTGAAGCGCGTGCTCGCGAAGATGGTGCCGGCGACGTTCGCGGTGTCCGTCGCGCAACTGTCGCTGATCATCAACACCAACATCGCGTCGCGGCTCGGGCAGGGCGCGGTGTCGTGGATCAATTACGCCGACCGCCTGATGGAGTTCCCGACGGCGCTGCTCGGCGTCGCGCTCGGCACGATCCTGCTGCCGAGCCTGTCGAAGGCGCACGTCGACGCCGACTCGCACGAATATTCGGCGCTGCTCGACTGGGGGCTGCGCGTCACGTTCCTGCTCGCGGCGCCGAGCGCGCTCGCGCTGTTCTTCTTCGCGACGCCGCTCACCGCGACGCTGTTCAACTACGGCAAGTTCGACGCGCATACCGTCACGATGGTCGCGCGCGCGCTCGCGACGTACGGAATCGGCCTCGTCGGCATCATCCTGATCAAGATCCTCGCGCCGGGCTTCTATGCGAAGCAGGACATCAAGACGCCGGTGAAGATCGCGATCGGCGTGCTGATCGTCACGCAGCTCTCGAACTACGTGTTCGTGCCGCTGATCGGCCACGCGGGGCTCACGCTGAGCATCGGCGTCGGTGCGTGCCTGAACTCGCTGCTGCTGTTCCTCGGGTTGCGCAAGCGCGGCATCTACCAGCCGTCGCCGGGCTGGCTGCGCTTTTTCGTGCAGCTCGTCGGCGCAGCGCTCGTGCTCGCGGGCCTGATGCACTGGTGCGCGATCAATTTCGACTGGACCGGGATGCGCGCGCAGCCGCTCGATCGCATTGCGCTGATGGCCGCGTGCCTCGTGCTGTTTGCTGCACTATATTTCGGTATGTTGTGGGTGATGGGTTTCAAATACGCTTACTTCAGAAGGCGCGCCAAGTGACGACCGCAATGACCCGCGTCCTCGACTACTTCAGCACGCTCGTGGCGGACGACGACAGTCTGCCCGTCACGGAAGCCGCGCTGTCGCTGGCGCAGGACGCGTATCCCGACCTCGACCTGCAGGGCACGCTGGCCGAACTCGACATGCTGGCGGCGCGGCTGCGCCGGCGGCTCGCCGACGATGCGGACCTGAAGGGCCGCGTCGCCGCGCTGAACGACTTCTTCTTCCGCGAGCTCGGTTTCGCGTGCAATCACAACGATTACTACGACCCCGATAACAGCCACCTGAACGCCGTGCTGAAACGGCGGCGCGGGATCCCGATCTCGCTGTCGGTGCTGTACCTGGAACTCGCCGAGCAGATCGGCGTACCGGCGCGCGGCGTATCGTTCCCCGGCCATTTCCTGCTGCGCGTGACGCTGCCGGACGGTGACCTGATCATCGATCCGACCAACGGCCATTCGCTGTCCGAAGCCGAGATGGTCGAGATGCTCGAGCCGTACGTCGCGCGTGCGGCCGGCGCGGTCGACAGCGCGTTGCGCGCGCTGCTGCAGCCGGCGACGAGCCGCGAGATCATCGCGCGGATGCTGCGCAACCTGAAGACGATCTATCTGCAGACGGAACGCTGGCAGCGGCTGCTCGCGGTGCAGCAGCGGCTCGTGATCCTGCTGCCCGAGCAGCTCGACGAGGTGCGCGACCGCGGCTTCGCGTATGCGCGGCTCGACTACCTGCGCCCCGCGCTCGAGGATCTCGAGCAGTATCTCGGCGAGCGACCGGATGCGGACGATGCGACCGTCGTCGAATCGCAGGTGAGCGAACTGCGGCAACGGATGCAGCGCGACGGCGAGGAGTGAGCCGAGCCATCGGCGCACGTCCACCGGCACACGAAAAAAACGCCCGCATCGCGGGCGTTTTTTCTTGCGCGTGCGCGTGCCCGACCCCGAGCGATCGGCTGAAACTCCGGTGCGCCGCTCGCACGACCCACGCGTTCGACCGATTGTACGGGGCGCCGCCGCGCGGCGGCGACACGCGCGCGATCGTGCCAATCGCGACAGGCAAAAAAAAGCCGCCCGGAACGGGCGGCTTGCGGGTGCGCGACGCGCTGCTTACTTCAGTGCGTCGAACGCGCGCTCGCGGATTTCGTCGACGGTGCCGAGGCCCGAGATCTTGCGATACTGCGGCGCCTTCAGACCGTTTTCCTCGCCACGCTGCGCCCAGTCGCCGTAGTACGTGATCAGCGGCTTGGTCTGCGCTTCGTATACTTCGAGACGCTTTTTGACAGTTTCTTCCTTGTCGTCGTCGCGCTGGATCAGCGGTTCGCCCGTCACGTCGTCGTGACCTTCGACCTTCGGCGGGTTGAACTTGACGTGGTACGTACGGCCCGATGCCGGGTGCGTGCGACGGCCGCTCATGCGCTCGATGATTTCCGAGAACGGGACGTCGATCTCGAGCACGTAGTCGATCGCGACGCCGGCTTCCTTCATCGCGTCAGCCTGCGCGATCGTGCGCGGGAAACCGTCGAACAGATAGCCGTTCGCGCAGTCGGATTCCTTCAGGCGCTCCTTGACGAGGCCGATGATCAGCGCGTCCGGCACGAGCTTGCCGGCATCCATGTAGCCCTTCGCCTCGACGCCGAGCGGCGTGCCGGCCTTCACGGCTGCGCGCAGCATGTCGCCCGTCGAGATTTGCGGGATGCCGAATTTTTCCTTGATGAAGTTTGCCTGGGTGCCCTTTCCCGCGCCGGGCGCGCCCAACAGGATCAAACGCATGGTGATATCTCCAAGTATGTAGATTCGTGTGGCGAGACACAAAGGCGTCGGCGACGGCGGGCGCGGGGCTTGCCCGGCGCGCGGCGGACCGGTCTGATGCGACGCGTCGGCTTGGGCGACGCGCGGCTGCCGGCAGGGCCACGGGCGGGGTCAAGCGAGGACGCGCTGGTCGCGGACGGCTCGCACAATCGCCTGATTATGCCACGGGTTATTTTGAACCCGGCTGAAAAAGGGCCTGCACGCGCGCGAGGTCGGCCGGCGTGTCGATGCCGGCTTCGGGCGCGGACTCGGTGATCAGCACCGCGATGCGCTCGCCGTGCCACAGCGCGCGCAGCTGTTCGAGCTGCTCGGCCTGTTCGATCGGCGCCTGCGCGAGCGACGGATAGGTGCGCAGGAAACGCGCGCGATACGCATAGAGGCCGATGTGCCGGTAGACCGGGAAGGCCGGCGCCGGCATGGCCGCGACGTCGGGCCAGTGCGGCTGGTATGCATCGCGGCTCCACGGAATCGGCGCGCGCGAGAAGTACAGCGCGACGCTCTGCGCGTCGAGCGCGACCTTCACGACGTTCGGGTTGAACACGTCGGCCGCGTCGTGGATCGGGTGCGCCGCGGTCGCGATCGCGCACGCCGGATGCGCGGCGAGGTGCGACGCTACGTCGCGCACGAGCACGGGGTCGATCAGCGGCTCGTCGCCCTGCACGTTGACGACCACGGTGTCGTCGCGCCAGCCGAAGGCCGCCGCGACTTCCGCGAGCCGGTCGGTGCCGGACGGATGATCGGCGCGCGTGAGCACCGCCTCGAAGCCGTGATCGCGCGCCGCGTCGAGCACGCTCTGCGCGTCGGATGCGACGAGCACCTGTTGCGCGCCCGCTTCGCGCGCGCGCTCGGCGACACGCACGACCATCGGCTTGCCGCCGAGATCGGCGAGCGGCTTGTTCGGGAGCCGCGTCGACGCGAGCCGGGCGGGAATGACGGCGATGAAGGGTTGCGGGTGAGTCATCGGGGAGCGTTGAGAAGGACGGGGCGGGCGACGCCGGAAGCCGGTCGCCCGGCGAAGTGCGGCGACCCGGCCGGGGCCGGGCCGCCTGTGTCGATTCGGTGCGCCGGGCGAGCGGCGCGGCGGTTCAGCGGCCGGCCGGGTCGACCGGCGTGCCTTCGACGGTCTGGCGCGCTTCGTCGACCAGCATCACGGGGATGCCGTCGCGGATCGGGTAGGCGAGCTTGTCCGCGTTGCAGATCAGCTCCTGCGCGGCACGGTCGTAGTGGAGCGGGCCTTTGCAGATAGGGCACACAATGATTTCAAGCAGGCGAGCGTCCACGGAGTTTCTCCACAACGAGGGCAATGAGGCGAGGGTCGAGCGCGGCTTCGACGGGGACCACCCACAGTCGGGCGTCGCGCCAGGAAGCGCCCAATTTTACTGCATCCTTCTCGGTGATCAGGATCGCATCGACGGCATCGTCGACGAACGGATTGTCCGCGAACGCGTAATGGTCCGGCAGCGCGCGGGTCGCCGGCGCGAGACCGGCCGCGCGCAGCGTCGCGAAGAAGCGCTCCGGCGCGCCGATGCCGGCCGCGGCGAGCACGCGTTCGTTCGCGAATTGCGACAGCGGGCGGCGCAGCGCGGGCTGGTCGAGGTGCCACGCGGCGCCCGGCGTCAGCGCGAGCGCGTAGGTGTCGGGCCAGGGCGGCAGCGCGCCGCTGTACGGGTCGTTGACGAGCGTCGCGTCGCGGTGCCGCGACAGCGGCTCGCGCAGCGGGCCGGCCGGCAGCAGGAAACCGTTGCCGCCGAGCCGGTGGTCGAATACGACGAGCTCGACGGTGCGCGCGAGGCGGTAGTGCTGCAGGCCGTCGTCGCTGACGATCACGTCGACGTCCGGATGCGCGGCGCGCAGCGCCTGCGCGGCCGCGACGCGATCGGGGCACACCCACACGGGCGCGCCGGTGCGGCGCGCGATCAGCAGCGGTTCGTCGCCGGCCGCGCCCGCGCGCGACGCCGGCGTGACGGCGGTCGGCGCCTTCACGTTCGCGCCATAGCCGCGCGACACGACGCCGGGCGTGAAGCCGGCCGCGCGCAGCGCGTCGACGAGCGCGATCACGGTCGGCGTCTTGCCGGTGCCGCCGACGGTCACGTTGCCGACCACGACGACCGGCACGCCGACGTCGACCGGCTGCTTCCAGCCTTGCGCGTAAGCGGTGCGCCGCAGCGCCGCGCACAGGCCGAACACGCAGGCGAACGGCGTGAGCGCCCACGCGAGCGCGCCGCGGCGCTGCCATTCGCGTGTCAGGCGCGCTTCGAGTCGCGCGAGCGGGCCGCCGGGCGCGCTCATCGGGCCGGGCGCGGCGCGTCGTGCGCCGCGGCGAGGGACGGATTCGTCAAGGCGGATTCTCCGTTGGGCGGCGCATGCCGCAGGGTCCGTGGAAGGCGGCACTCTAGCGCGCCGCACGCCGGCGCGGCAAGCGCGACCGGCCGCCGCAGCGCCCGGGGCCGGATCGTGGCGCCCTGTGGATAACTCTGTGAAAAACTCCCCGGTCGATTGCCTCAAACGCCCGCCCGGCGGGCATCGAATCGGATGTGAATTATTTTGAAAGGTTTAAAAAACTATAAAAATCAAGGTGTTACGAAGAATTGTCTGGTTTTTTTAGCGGTTTCCGCGCGTTTTACGCGGACGAATGCCAGAGTGTGGACACTTTCCGCGCGTGGCGGCGAATGCGGCGGCGCTGGACGCCGCACGCGTGTCGGACTATCGTGACGCCGCCAGCATTCATCCGACCGTCCATGCTTTCCGACTCTCCTTTTTCCGCGCCCGGCGCCACGCGCGGCGGCGACGAAGTGATTCCCGTTTCGGCGCTCAATCGCGCGATTTCGACGATGCTCGAGCGCTCGTTTCCGCTGCTGTGGATTTCGGGCGAAGTATCGAATTTCACGCGCGCCGCGAGCGGCCACTGGTATTTCTCGATCAAGGACCAGCAGGCGCAGATGCGCTGCGTGATGTTCCGCGGCCGCGCGCAATACGCCGAATTCACGCCGCGCGAAGGCGACCGCATCGAAGTGCGCGCGGTCGTCACGATGTACGAGCCGCGCGGCGAAGTGCAGCTCAACGTCGAAGCCGTGCGACGCACCGGGCAGGGGCGCCTGTACGAGGCGTTCCTACGGCTGAAGGCGCAGCTCGAAGCCGAGGGTCTGTTCGCCCCCGAGCGCAAGCGGCCGTTGCCGCCCCACCCGCGCGCGATCGGCATCGTCACGTCGCTGCAGGCCGCCGCGCTGCGCGACGTGCTCACCACGCTCGCCCGGCGCGCGCCGCACATTCCGGTGATCGTCTATCCGGCCCCCGTGCAGGGCGCCGGTTCCGCCGAGAAGCTCGTCGCGGCCGTCGCGACCGCGAATGCGCGGCGCGAGGTCGACGTGCTGCTGGTGTGTCGCGGCGGCGGCTCGATCGAGGATCTGTGGTCGTTCAACGACGAAGCGCTGGCGCGCGCGATCGCGGCGAGCGAGCTGCCGGTCGTCAGCGGTGTCGGCCACGAAACCGATTTCACGATCGCGGACTTCGCGGCCGACCTGCGCGCGCCGACGCCGACCGGCGCGGCCGAACTCGCGAGCCCGCAACGCGCGCTGCTGCTGCGCGAGGTCGACGAGCGCCAGCGTGCGCTCGCGCGCGGCATGGCGCGCCGACTCGAACAGCGCGCGCAGCAGCTCGACTGGCTTGCACGCCGGCTCGTGAGCCCGGCCGAGCGGCTGCAGCGGCAACGCACGCACGTCGAGCAGCTCGCGGCGCGGCTGGCGTCGGCGGCGTCGCGGCCGGTTCGCGATGCACGCGCGCGTTTCGCGCTCGCGCAACTGCGCTGGCAGCGCGCGCGGCCCGATGCGTCACAGGCGCGCCATGCGCTCGCGGGGCTGTCGCAACGTCTGGCCAGTGCGTTGCAGCGCCGTCACGAACGCGACACGGCGCGTGTGTCGGCCTGTGCGGCGCGGCTCGAGGTGCTGAGCCCGCAGCGCACGCTCGAGCGCGGCTATGCGGCGCTGATCGATGCGCAGACGGGCCGCGCGGTGCGCGCGCCGAACGCGCTGAAGCCGCAGCGGCGCCTGACCGTGCATCTCGCCGAAGGCTCGGCCGACGTGTCGCTCGCCGACGTGCAGCCGCGGCTGACCGATACGATCTGACGTAACCGGCGCGAGCGACACGCGGCGATCGTCGCAACGAACGCGACGCGGGCGGGCACGGATGCTGCGCATCGTCGGGTTCGTCCTGCCGGACGTTGCGCCAGCATCGCTTTTCCGCATACCGCGGATAAATGGCCCGTGAGTTTGCGGGGTTATTCGTCCTCGCCTACAATCGGACGCTCGGCAGCATCCAACACAGCCTCCCTACATACTCAACGAAGGAATCGCCATGGCTCATACGCTCCCGCCGCTCCCGTACGCTGAAGACGCACTCGCGCCGACCATCTCGAAAGAGACGATCGAGTACCACTACGGCAAGCACCATCAGGCTTATGTGACGAACCTGAACAATCTGATCCCGGGCACGGAATTCGAAAACCTGCCGCTGGAAGAGATCGTGAAGAAGTCGTCGGGCGGCATCTTCAACAACGCCGCGCAAATCTGGAACCACACGTTCTTCTGGAACAGCCTGTCGCCGAACGGCGGCGGCGCACCGACGGGCGCGCTGGGCGACGCGATCAACGCGAAGTGGGGTTCGTACGACGCATTCAAGGAAGCGTTCACGAAGGCCGCGGTCGGCACGTTCGGTTCGGGCTGGGCATGGCTCGTGAAGAAGGCCGACGGTTCGCTCGACATCGTGTCGACGAGCAACGCCGCCACGCCGCTGACGACCGCCGACAAGGCACTGCTGACGATCGACGTGTGGGAACACGCGTACTACATCGACTACCGCAACGCCCGTCCGAAGTTCGTCGAGGCGTTCTGGAACATCGTGAACTGGGACTTCGCAGCGAAGAACTTCGCGTAAGTCCGCCGCCTGCGCGCCGCCACGGCGCGCGGCATCGAGAAAAAGCCCTCGTTTCGAGGGCTTTTTGTTTTTTGTGTCTCGCCCTGAACGCGTCGAATCGGCCGGATCAGCCGGCCATGCCCAGCACCCAGCCGAACGTGGCGCTCGCGATCACCACGGCCCATGGCGGCACGCGCCAGAACACCAGTGCGACGAACGCGACCAGCGCGGCGGCCAGGTCGCGCGGCGCGACGATCGTGTCGGTCCAGACCGGGTGATAGAGCGCGGCGAGCAGCAGCCCGACGACGGCCGCGTTCACGCCGGCGAGCGCGGCCTGCATGTGCGCGCTGCGGCGCAGGCGTTCCCAGAATGGCGCGGTGCCGGCGATCAGCAGGAACGACGGCGCGAAGATCGACACGAGCGCGATCGTGCCGCCGAGCCAGCCGTTCGGCGCATCGCGCAGCGACGCACCGAGGAACGCCGAGAACGTGAACAGCGGCCCCGGCACGGCCTGCGCGACCCCATACCCGGCCAGGAAAGCCGAATCGCCGACCCAGCCGGGCGCGACCACGGCCGCCTGCAGCAGCGGCAGCACCACATGGCCGCCGCCGAACACGAGCGCGCCCGTGCGGAAGAACGCATCGACGACGGCGAGCGTATCGGAGCGCAGCGCGCGGGCCGCGAACGGCAGCGCGACGAGCAGCGCCGCGAACAGCGCAAGCCACAGCACGCCCGCGCGGGGCGACACGTGCAGCGGCAACGGTTCGTGCGCGTCGCGCGCCGGTTGCGGCAGCAGCACGAGACCGGCCGCGCCAGCCACGACGATCACCGCGATCTGCGTCCACGCGGCCGGCGCGAGCAGCGCGACGCACGCGGCCGCGGCCATCAGCGTGACGCGCCGCGCATCCGGGCACAGCGTGCGCGCCATGCCCCACACGGCTTGCGCGATCACCGCGACCGACACGATGCGCAGCCCGTGCAGCGCGCCGGCTTCGATCGGTGCGCCCGTCGCGTGAACGCCGAGCGCGAACAGCATCATCAGCAGCGCCGACGGCAGCGTGAAACCGAGCCACGCGGCGAACATGCCGGCGTAGCCGGCGCGCGCGAGCCCGATCGCCATCCCGACCTGGCTGCTCGCCGGCCCCGGCAGGAACTGGCACAGCCCGACCAGATCGGCATAGGTGCGCTCCGTGAGCCAGCCGCGCCGCGTGACGAATTCCGCGCGAAAGTAGCCGAGATGCGCGACCGGCCCGCCGAACGACGTGAGACCGAGCCGCAGGAACGCGATGAAGACGGGCCACGGATGACGGGCGGGGGCGGGGAGGGTCGACGTGTTCAAGGCGGTGCGCGCGGCGGACGGAACGAGCCGCCACGATAGCGCAACTCGGCGGCCGCGGGGCAGCGCGTAGCGGCCGGTCGGGGCCGTTGTGCGGGGTTCAGTACGGGCCGTCGCCGAGGCCGCTCGCGCGCCGCAACGCATCGATGTCGACGAGCTCGATCTCGCCGACGTGCAGCCGCACGACGCCGTCGGCCTGCAGCGCCTTCAGCAACTGGTTGGTGGTCTGCCGCGTCAGCGACAGCATCGACGCGAGCGTTTCCTGCGACAGCCGGATGTGCGTGCGCCCGGCGCTGATGCCGCCGTAGCCCTCGGCGATCATCAACAGCCGCGCGGCGAGCCGCTGCGCGGCCGGCATCACGCTCATCGATTCGACCGTCAGGAAGCTCAGGCGCAGCTTTTGCGCCATCAGCAGCGCGAACTGCCGCCAGTATTGCGGCGTCGCATCGAGGATCGCGAGCAGTGCAGCCTGCGGCACGTGCAGCAGCAGCGTGTCGTCGAGCGCGACGGCGTCGTGCGTGCGCGGCTGGCCGTCGAACAACGCGATCTCGCCGAACCACGTGACGGGCTCCGCCACCGTCAGCAGCGCTTCCTTGCCGTGCGGATCGACCGCGCCTATCGTGAGTGAACCGGCCAGTACCGCGTACAGCCCGCACGGCGGGTCGCCGCGCCGGAACAGCGCATGGCCGGACGGCAGGCGGCGCAGCGTCGCGCGGGCGATCAGGTCGGCGCGCAGCGCGGGCGGCAGCCCGGCGAACCACGGGTTCGCTTCGATCTGCGGCAGGTACGGGGCGAGCGAAGAAGGCATGGGCACGCGATGTCGGGTAGCTGACAGAGGTTCTCGGGCGTGACGCGCATCATAGCGCTCGATGACCGATCAGGAGACGCCATGAAGACCCTCGAAGACCATCTTTCCCAGTATGCGGCCTACCATCGCGACGCGCGCAACATCGCGACGCATCTGGTCGGCATCCCGATGATCGTGTTCGCGGTCGAGGTGCTGCTGTCGCGGCCGGCGCTCGGGATGCTGGCCGACATCGCGCTGTCGCCGGCGCTGCTGCTCGCCGTCGTGTCGGCGCTGTTCTACCTGCGTCTCGACCTGCGGTTCGGGATCGTGATGACCGTGCTGCTCGCGCTCGGCCTGTGGGCCGCGCAGTCGCTGGCGCCGTTGCCGACCGCGCAATGGCTCGCGATCGGCATCGGCGCGTTCGTCGTCGGCTGGATCGTGCAGTTCGTCGGGCACTGGTTCGAAGGCCGCAAGCCCGCGTTCGTCGACGATCTGGTCGGCCTGGTCGTCGGGCCGCTGTTCGTCGTCGCCGAGGTCGCGTTTTTCGCGGGGCTGCGCGCCGACGTGCGCCGCGAAGTCGAGCGGCGCGCCGGCCCGGTGCATGGCGGCGCGCATTCGCATGTCTGATGCGCCGGCCGGGCCGGTCTGCGTGTTTGGCGCGGGCGCGGTCGGCTGCTATCTCGGCGGCCGTCTCGCGGCGGCCGGCGCGCACGTGACGCTCGTCGGCCGCGCGCGGATCGGCGACGCGATTCAGCTGCACGGGCTCACGTTGACCGATCGGCGCGGTTATCGCGCCGCGCTTGCGCCGGCCGATGTCGGATTCGCCACCGAGCCGGCCGCCGCGGCCGACGCACGGCTCGTATTCGTCGCGGTGAAGTCGGCGGCCACGCGCGAGGCCGCCGCGCAACTGGCCGGCGTGCTGCGGCCCGGCACGATCGTGATCAGCTTCCAGAACGGCCTGCACAACGCAGACGTGCTGCGCGACGCGCTCCCGCAAGCGACGGTGCTGGCCGGCATGGTGCCGTTCAACGTGATCGAGCGCGGTCCCGGCGCGTTTCACCAGGGTTCGGCCGGCACATTGGCGACCGACGCGTCGGCCGCGCTGCAGCCGTTCATTGGCCCGTTCGCGCGCGCCGGGCTGCCGCTCGTGCTGCATCGCGACATGCGTGCCGTGCAGTGGGCGAAGCTCCTGCTCAACCTGAACAACGCGGTCAATGCGCTCGCGAATGTGCCGCTGCGCGACGAACTTGCCCAACGCACGTACCGGCGCTGCGTCGCCTTGGCCCAGCGCGAGGCGCTGCACTGGCTGGCGCGGGCCGCGATCCGGCCCGCGCGGTTGACGCCGCTGCCGGCCGCGTGGATCCCGGCCGTGCTCGACCTGCCGGATGCGGCGTTTCGCGTGGTCGGCGGCCGCATGCTCGCGATCGATCCGCTGGCGCGGTCGTCGATGTCCGACGATCTCGCCGCGCACCGCGCGACGGAAGTCGAGTGGATCAACGGCGAAATCGTGCGGCTGGCCGGGCGCTTCGGTGCGCCGGCGCCGGTCAATGCGCGGCTGTGCGCGCTCGTCCACGACGCGGAACGTGCGGCGGTGCGTCCGGCGTGGCGCGGCGATGCGCTGTGGGCCGACCTCGCCGCGCAGGCGCCGCATGCGGGCCATGTGCCGGCCGCGTAGGCTGGCGGTGCTCTCGGCGTCGAACCATGCGGCGGCGCGGGCCGAGCGCAACGACTAAGATGCGGAGTGCGTCATCCGACGCCTTTGCGGAGCAATCGTCATGGTGGATCGCCCGACCCTCGATGCCTACGACGCGCATGCCGCGCAATACGCGCAGGACTGGCTCGACCAGGCCGCGCCCGACGACATGTATGCGCTGCTCGAACAGCATTTCTCGCCGGGGCTGACCGCCGACGTCGGATGCGGCGCGGGGCGCGACACGGCCTGGCTCGCGTCGCGCGGCTTCGACGTGCGCGGCTACGACGCGAGCGCCGCGCTGCTCGACGAGGCGCGGCGGCGCCATCGCGGTCTGACGTTCGAACTGGCCGCGCTGCCGGCGCTGGCCGGCGTGCCGTCCGGCGCGTTTCGCAACGTGCTGTGCGAAACCGTCGTCATGCATCTCGAACAGGCGGACGCCGCGGCGGCTGCCGCGCGGCTGGCTGATCTGCTGATGCCGGGCGGCACGTTGTACCTGAGCTGGCGGGTGGCCGGAAGCGGCATGTTGCGCGACGAGCGCGGCCGCCTCTATACGCCGCTCGATTCGGCGCGGATGCATGCGGCGCTGGGCGCCGGCGTGCATGTGATCGACGAACACGAGGTGGTCAGTGCGTCGTCCGGCAAGCGCGTGCACCGGCTGATCGTGCGCAAGGCGGGCGGCGACGCGTGAGCGCGCCGCGCCGGCGCAGTTACTCGCGGCTGAGGGCCGCTTCCCAGTTGATGTCGACGCAGAGCACCTGCATGCCCGTCGCGGCCGGTGCGGCGATCGACGCGGTCACGCACAGGTGGGCCTCGTTGATCGACAGGTAGGGCGCCGTCAGATGCACGCCGCCCGGCGCGCGCATCGCATCGATGAAGTACGGGCGGCGTTCCCAGCTCGCGCCTTCGGAATGCAGCAGCGGCCGGAAACGCTTCGCGCGTTGCGATACGCTGCCGCGCGCGAGCACGTTGTCGCCGATCTGGCGGCCCGATGCGTCGAGCAGGAAGCAGCGCGCGGTCTCGGGCAGCCCGAGCACGGCGGCGGCCGCATCGACGAGCGACTCGCCCGCGCCGAGCCGGCGGCTCGCTTCCTCGAGCGCGGCGACGTACGGCGCGAGCCGTTCCGCCTGCGTGCGCTCGCGCTGCGCGACGCGCAGCCGCAGCGCGGCCGACAGCGTGTCCATGCAGCCCGCGGCGGCCTGCGGCTGTACGGGATCGACGCTCGGCCCCGCGAAGTACTGGCCCTGCACGAAATCGACGTCGCATTCGAGCGCGATCAGCGCGTCGCGTTCGGTCGCGAGCCCGCCCATCAGCACGAGCTGGCCGGATTCGTGCAGCAGCGACACGAGCCCCGGCAGCACGCGTTCGAGATGCGAGTGCTCGCTCGCCTGCGCGAGGATGCCGCGGTCGAGCGTGACGATGTCCGGATGCAGGTGCCACACGCGATCGACGTTCGAATGCTTCGCGCCGAACCCGACGAGCGCGATCAGGAAGCCGGCCTTGCGCAGCCCGTCGATGATCGCCGCATAGCGCGGCGTCTCGCCGCCGGCCTGTTCGGGCACCTCGAGCACCACGCGGTGCGGCGGCAGCCCGAGCGCCTTCAGGTTCGCGAGCAGCGCGTCGCCGTAGATGGTGTCCATCAGCGCGGCCGGATGCAGGCTCAGGAAGAGCCATTCGTCGTGGCTGTCGAACGCGTGGAAGTTGCCGAGATGCAACGATTCGGCGAGCCGGCCGAGCTCGAGCAGGTCGCCGCGCCGCGCCGCCTGCGTGAACACCTCGTGCGACGCCACCTGGCGGCTTTCCTCGTCGTGCGCGCGCAGCGACGCGTGATAGCCGATCGCGCGCCGGTGCGACACCGAGAACACGGGCTGGAACACGCTGAACACGGTGTAGCCGCCGTACAGCACGGTGCGCCGGTTCCCGTCGTCGCCGGCGACGGGGCGGGGCGGCTGAAAGCCAGGGGGATCGATTTCGATCATGCTCATGATGTCGGCCGAAGGGAGACTGCCAGTTTACCTACAGAATAGGCGAGCAAGAAGCATGCACGGCTGCGCGCTGCGTGCGGCCGCCCGTCGCGCTTGGCACGCGCACGCGGCCGGGTCGCGTTGCACCGCGATGGTGCGCGCCGGCCCGATTCGGCGCGCGCCGCGCTCACGCGCGCTCGGACGGATCGGTCTTGCGCGCGGTGCTGCGGATCTCGGGTGCGAGCTGCGCGAAGATCCACGCGGACGCGGCCGTGATGATCCCGACGCAGACGAACGTCGCATGGAACGCCGGCAGCGTGTTGCTCGGCGTCACGGTGCGCAGCATGCCGGTGAACGTCGCGAGCAGCGCGCCGGCGACCGTGACGCCGAGGCTCATCGACAGCATCTGCACGAGCGAGAACAGGCTGTTGCCGCTGCTCGCGCCGCCGGTGCCGAGATCCTTCAGCGTCAGCGTGTTCATCGCGGTGAACTGCATCGAGTTGAACCCGCCGAACAGCGCGAGATGCACGACCTTCACCCACACCGGCACCGTGTCGCGCATCAGCGCGAAGCTCGCCATCATCACGCCGACCATGATCGTGTTCGCGAGCAGCACCTTGCGGTAGCCGTGCCGCGTGATCAGGCGCGTGATGATCCGCTTCGAGAACATGCCGGCCGCCGCGACCGGCAGCATCATCAGCCCGGCCTCGAACGCCGAGTAGCCGAGGCTCACCTGCAGCAGCAGCGGGATCAGGTACGGCATCGCGCCGCTGCCGATCCGCGCGAACAGGTTGCCGAGCAGCCCGACGCTGAACGTGTGGATCTTGAACAGCTCGAGCGAGAAGATCGGCTGCGGCGCGCGCACCGCGTACAGTCCGTACGCGACGAAGCACGCGAGACTCAGGATCAGCAGCACCAGCACCGCCGCGTGTTGCATGCCGAGATCGGCGAGCCCGTCGAGCGACAGCGAAATCGCGACCATGCCGATCGTCAGCAGCAGATAGCCTTTCAGGTCGAAGCGGCCGGCGGCCGGGTTGCGCGAATCGGGCATCGAATAGAAGGTCGCGATGCAGCCCGCGACGCCGACCGGCACGTTGATCAGGAAGATCCAGTGCCACGACGCGATCTTCACGAGCCAGCCGCCGAGCGTCGGCCCGATCAGCGGGCCGATCAGGCCCGGAATCGCGACGAACGACAGCGCGGGCAGGTAGCGTTCGGCCGGGAACGTGCGCAGCACCGCGAGCCGCCCGACCGGCAGCAGCATCGCGCCGCCGACGCCCTGCACGATGCGGAAGGCGACCAGTTGCGTCAGCGTATGGGCGTTCGCGCACAGCAGCGAGCCGAGCGAGAACACCAGGATCGCGCTGAAGAACACCCGCCGCGTGCCGAACGTATCGGCAAGCCAGCCCGACACGGGGATCATCACCGCCATCGTCAGCGAGTACGCGATCACGACCGATTGCATCCGCAACGGCGATTCGCCGAGGCTCGCGGCCATCGACGGCAGCGCCGTGTTGACGATCGTCGCGTCGAGCGTCTGCATGAAGAAGCCCGTCGCAACGAGCCAGAGCATCACGGTGAGGTTCTTTTCGCCGGGAGCGGCGGCAGGCGGGCGTTGGAACATGACGGCGGGGCGGTGGCGCGGGACAGCCGACATTGTAGGGAAAGCCGCCGCGCTGTGCAGGTTCGGGCGGCACTCATGTGGCCTCGACGACCCGACCCGATTCGGCGCGACCTCGGCCGGCCCGGCCGCCGGAGGCCTGTCCTCGTCGGGCGGCCAGTACAGTTCGGTCAAAAGCGTCTGCGGCCGTATCTGTCCGTGTACCGCCGCCGTCCGAAATACTGGTGTGATCGAACCCGTGTGACCAGGAGGCTGCCATGCGCGAACTGCGACTTTACGTGATGGACGGCGACGAGCCGGCCGGACGGTGGCGGATCGTCGATCGCACGCTGCTTGAGGTGGCCGAAGGCGACGTGTGGGTGACCGTCGAGGGCCGGCCAGACGATCACTGGCTGGGCGCCGGTGCGTCGCTGACCTTGCTGCCCGGCACCCATGCGTGGGTCAGCGCCGGGCCGCGCGGCGCGACGTTCGCGTTCGGCCCGCTCGCGGTGTCGGCCGTGCGCACCGCGCCTGCATGGTGGCGCCCGTTCGCCGCGTGGCGCGACGGCCGGCGTCACCCGGCCGCATCGCTGCCGACGTAGCGGGCCCGCGGTCGGATCAGCTTTCCGTCCGCGTACTGTTCGAGCGCATGCGCGATCCAGCCGGCCGTGCGGCCGGCCGCGAACAGCGTGAACGCCGCGCCGTCGGGCAGCGCGAGCGTGCGCTCCAGCACCGCGAGCGCGAAATCGATCGTCGGCCGCAGGCCCGTCGCCGCTTCGACGCGTGCGGCGAGCGCGCGCGCCATGCGCAGCGCCGGCCGCTCGGGCACCGTCGCGTGCAGTGCATCGAGCAGCGCCCGCGCGCGCGGGTCGCCGTCGGGATACAGCGGGTGCGCGAAGCCGGACAGGGCCGTGCGGCCGCCGTCCGCGCGTTCGTCGTGCGCCAGCCGCAGCGCGAGGTAGCGATCGAGATCGGCGGCGCGGGCCGCTTCGTCGAGCAGCGTGCCGGCGCGGAACGTCTCGCCGCCGTGGCGCGGCCCCGACAGCGCCGCGAGCCCGCCCGAGATCGCGCCGAACAGGTGGCTGCCGGTCGACGCGATGCAGCGCACCGCGAAGGTCGACGGATTCAGTTCGTGATCGGCGCACAGCACGAGCGCGCGCCGCAGCAGGTCGGCGTCATTGCGCCGCCGCACGCGCCACGCGGACGCGAGCTGGCGGTGCACGGGCGCGTCGCCCGGCGCGATGCCGGCGAGTGCGGCCGTCGCGACGCGCAGCAGCAGCGCCGCGGCATCGAGCTGGGCGTCGCGCCCCTGCGCCCACAGGCGCGGCAGCGACGCGGCGGCGGCCGGCAGCAGCACCAGCGCGCGTTCGAGCGGGGCGAGGTGCGCCCAGCGACGCGCCCAGTCGTCCCACTGCGCCGCGTCGAAACCGGTCGACGCGAGCGACGTGGCGGCCAGCCGCGCGGGCGGACAGTCCCAGAGCCGCGCGGCCGTTTCTTCGAGGGTCGCTGCACCGGCCAGCGCGATCGCATCGGCGCCGCGGTAGCGCAGGCGGCCGTCGGCGATCTGCGTGATCCGCGATTCCAGCACCGGCACGCCCCAGTCGAGCGAACGTTCGGCGACACCGCCCGCGCGTTTCGCATCGGCGCGGCGGCGCGCGAGCAGGCGCACTTCGTTGGCGTCGTAGCGGCGGCGCTTGGTCGCGCCGTCGGGCAGCGAGCGCAGCAGGCCGCGGCTCACGTACGCGTAAAGGGTGCTCACGCTGACGCCGAGCATGCCGGCGGCTTCCTGCGCACTGAGGGATGTCATGCCGGTTGCTCCTGGCGGCGCGCATGAAGCGCGGGCCCGCTACAACTATTCGTTATGTATTGATTCGCGCAATCAAGATTGATCGCGGCTGTCGCGAATTCTAGACTCGATTCCGTCTCCTCGACGGCATCCTCTTCACCATGACCATGACACCCGAACGCGCATTGACGCATCTATGGCAACTCGCAGACGGCGAACCCGACGCGCTGGCCCGCACGACCGTGACCGGGCAGGACCCGGCGTTGCCGTCGACGTTTCATGTCGGCACGCTCGCCGCCGCGACGATCGCCGCGGCCGGGCTCGCGGCAGCCGAATGTCATCGGCTGCGCACGGGCATCGCGCAATCGGTCGACGTGTCGGTGCGCGACGCGCTCGTCGCGTTTCGCAGCGAGCGCTACCTGCGCGTGGACGACGGGCCGCCGCCGGAGTTGCGTCATCCGGTGACCGGTTTCTTCGAGACGGGCGACGGACGATGGATTCAACTGCACGCGAATTTCCCGCATCACCTGCGCGGCATCCTCGACGTGCTCGGCTGCGGCCCGCAGCCGCCCGACGTCGCCGCGGCGATCCGTACGTGGGACGGCGCGGCACTCGATACCGCGCTGGCCGACGCCGGTCTGTGCGCGGCATTGATCAGAACCCCTGACGAATGGGCGGCGCACGAGCAGGCGCGCGCGATCGCGTCGCTGCCGCTGTTCGAGATCGAGCGGATCGGCGACGCGCCGGCCGAGCCGATCGGCCGCGGCGAGGCCGATCGGCCGCTGGCCGGCGTGCGCGTGCTCGATCTCACGCGCATCATCGCTGGGCCGGTCGCGGGCCGCACGCTGGCGTCGCACGGCGCGCAGACGCTGCTCGTCAACGGTCCGCACCTGCCCAACATCGCGCCGCTCGTGATCGACAACGGACGCGGCAAGCGCTCGACGTGGATCGATCTGCGCGACGCGGCGGGCGTCGATACGCTGCACGCGCTGGCACGCGAGACGGACGTGTTTCTGCAGTCGTACCGGCCCGGCGCGCTCGCGGCGCGCGGCTTCACGCCGCAGGCACTGGCGGCGCGGCGGCCCGGCATCGTCTACGTGTCGGTGTCGGCGTACGGGCACGCGGGGCCGTGGGCGAAGCGGCGCGGGTTCGACAGCCTCGTGCAATCGGCGAGCGGAATCGCCTGGCAGGAGCAGCAGGCCGCGCATGCGAGCGGGCCGCGCCATCTGCCGTGCCAGGCGCTCGATCATGCAACGGGGTATCTCGCCGCGTTCGGCGCGATGATCGCGCTCGCGCGGCGGGCGCGCGAAGGGGGCAGTTGGCACGTGCGGATGTCGCTCGCTCAGACGGGGCGCTGGCTGCAGTCGTTCGGCGCCGTGCCGGACGGGTTGCAGGCGCCCGATCTCGCGCTGGCCGACGTGCGCGACCGGATCGACCGCGTCGCGTCGCCGTTCGGCGTGCTCGACACCGTGCGGCCGGCCGAGTGGTTGTCGGCGACGCCGCCGGCGTTCGCGCGGCCGCCCGTGCCGCTCGGCACCGACGACGCGCGCTGGTTGTGAGGGCCGCTGGCGCGGCTCGCGTTACTTGCGCAGCTCGACGACGAAATCGTAGTAGTCGTTGCGGCAGTAGGTATCGGTCAGTTCGATCGCGCGCTGGTCGGACGTATAGCCGATCCGTGTGATCAGCAGCAGTGCGTCGTGCGGGGCGATGCCCATCTGCTCGGCGATCTCGTCGGTCGCGTTGACCGCGCGGAAATGCTGCAGCGCGCGCACGATCGGCGTGCCGCGTGCTTCGAGATAGCTGTACAGCGAGCCGACGATCGCCTGCGGATCGGGAATCAGCGTCGCGGGGAACGTCGAGTTCTCGACGGCCATCACGATGCCGTCGGCGAGGCGCAGGCGTTTCAGGCGTGTAACCGATGCGGCCGGCGACAGCCCGAGCTGGATCACTTCGTCGCGGTTGGCGGGCTGGATTTCGCGTGCGAGCCACTGCGAACTCGGCTTGAAGCCGCGGCGCTCGAGCATTTCGCTGAAGCTCGACAGTCGCGACAGCGGATCCTCGTAGCGCGGCTGGATGAAGTTGCCCGCGCCTTGCGTGCGGCGGATCAAGCCTTGCTCGACGAGTAGCGCGATCGCCTTGCGCGCGGTGATGCGCGACACGCCGAGCGCTTCGGACAACACACGCTCGGAAGGCAGCGCTTCGCCGGCCGTCCAGCGGTTGTCGTGGATCGCATCGCCGAGCTTGCGGGCGAGCTGCAGGTAGAGCGGCGTATCGTTGTCGGGGTCGGGGCGCAGGTCCTGCCAGCGGTCGTCCGTGGGTGCCTTCATACAATGGGTATCGATCAGGTTGCGGCCATTCTAAGTCATCATGCCGCGCCGTTATAGCCGGTTTTTGCCGTGTAATAGGCCGGGGGCGCACCGATTGACTACACTGATGCGTCGTATTCGATGCTTCGGCCGCGGTGTGCGGCCACGAACCCGCAACGAGGAAACGGATGACAGACACGATCGCCACGGTCGTTTTGCCAAACGGCGAGACGATTCCGAAGCTGGGCCTGGGCACCTGGGAAATGGGCGAGCGGCCGGCGCGGCGCGCGGACGAGATTGCCGCGTTGCGCGAAGGCATCGAACTCGGGATGACGCTGGTCGATACCGCCGAGATGTACGGCGACGGCGCGACCGAGGAACTCGTCGGCGACGCGCTTGCGGGCCTGCGCGACGACGTGTTCCTCGTCAGCAAGGTCTATCCGCATCATGCGAGCCGGCGCGGCGTCGTCGCCGCGTGCGACGCGAGCCTCAAGCGCCTGCGCACCGATCGCGTCGACCTGTACCTTCTGCACTGGCGCGGGTCGGTGCCGCTCGAGGAAACCGTCGCGGGTTTCGACGCGTTGCAGCGCGCGGGCAAGATCCGCCACTGGGGCGTCAGCAATTTCGATACGGCCGACATGGCCGAACTCGTCGACGAGGCGGGCGGCGGTGCATGCGCCACCAACCAGATTCTCTACAACATCGCGCGACGCGGCCCGGAATTCGACCTGCTGCCGTGGCTGGCCGACCACCGGATACCGGCGATGGCGTACAGCCCGGTCGATCACGGACGGCTGCCGAAACGCTCGCCGCTCGACGAGATCGCACGGTTGCGCGGCGTGTCGGTGACGCGCGTCGCCCTGGCATGGGTGCTCGCGCAGCCGGGGGTATTCGCGATTCCGAAGGCGTCGCGGATCGAACACGTGCGCGACAACCGCGCCGCGCTCGATTTCGTGTTGAGCAATGACGAGCGCGCGCAGCTTGACGCGTATTTCCGTCCGCCGCGCAGCAAGCGCGCGCTCGAGATGCTCTGACCGGAGTCGGCCGCGCAACGTGTCGGGTCAGTGGTTGCCGCCGGACGATCCGCCGTTGCCGTGACCGCCGCCGTTGCCGGCGCCATGGCCGTTGCCGACGCCGTTGGCCCCGCCATTGCCGGCGCCACCACTGCCATTGCCGTTACCGTTGCCGCCGCCATTGCCGTGGCCACCGGTGCCATTGGCGCCGCCGCTTCCGCCGTTGCCTCCGCCGGCACCGCCGCTATTGCCGCCATTGCCACGGCCGTTGCCGACACCGTTGGCGCCGCCATTGCCGGCACCGCCGCTGCCGTTGCCATTGCCGTTGCCGCCACCATTGCCGTGACCGCCGCCGCCGTGACCGCCGCCGTGACCGCCGCCGTTGCCGCCGCCGTTGCCGCCGCCATTGCCGCCGCCGTGACCGCCGCCGCCGCCGTTGCCGCCGCCGCCGTTGCCGCCGCCGCCGCCGCCGCCGTTGCCACCGCCACCGCCACCG
>NZ_JACCQB010000062.1:0-38959 GCF_015712265.1 Burkholderia sp. 9777_1386
GCCGCGAGGACGTCGCGAAGCGCGTGCGCGAACTGACGGACGGCGCCGGTGTCGACGTCGTGTTCGACAGCGTCGGCAAGGACACCTTCGAAGGCTCGCTCGATTCGCTGAAGCGGCGCGGGCTGATGGTGTGCGTCGGCACCGCGTCGGGCCCGATCCCGCCGTTCGATCCGCAGCGTCTCGCGATGAAGGGCTCGCTGTACCTGACGCGCCCGGCGCTGGCCGACTACATCGCCGATCCGGCCGAGAAGAACGACCTGGCCGGCGAACTGTTCGCGCACGTCGCGGCCGGCCGCATCAGCATCGAGATCAACCAGCGCTATGCGCTGCAGGACGCCGCGCACGCGCACCGCGATCTCGAATCGCGCAAGACGACCGGTTCGTCGGTGTTCATCGTCTGAGGAGGCGCGCATGCGAGTCGAACCCCTGACCTGCGCGATCGGTGCGGAACTGCTGGACGTGAGCCTCGCCGACGCCGTGCACGACGACGGCCTGTTCGCCGAGATCCGCGCGCAGTTGCTGCGGCATCGCGTGCTGTTCCTGCGCGACCAGGACATCACGCGCGCCGAGCACGTCGCGTTCGCGCGGCGCTTCGGCGAGCTCGAGGATCATCCGGTCGCCGGCAGCGATCCCGAGCACCCCGGGCTCGTGCGGATCTACAAGTCGCCCGACCAGCCGAACGACCGCTACGAGAATGCGTGGCACAGCGATGCGAGCTGGCGCGTGGCGCCGCCGTTCGGCTGCGTGCTGCGCTGCATCGAGGGTCCGCCGGTTGGCGGCGACACGATGTGGGCGAACATGGTGCTCGCGTACGAGCGCCTGCCGGACCACGTGAAGCAGCAGATCGCCGACTTGCGCGCGCGTCACAGCATCGAGGCGAGCTTCGGCGCGGCGATGCCGGTCGACAAGCGCCTCGCGCTGAAGGCGCAGTATCCGGACGCCGAGCATCCGGTCGTGCGCACGCATCCGGAAACCGGCGAGAAGGTGCTGTACGTGAATGCGTTCGCCACGCATTTCACGAACTTCCACACGCCGGCGCGCGTGCGCTACGGGCAGGACGCGAACCCCGGCGCCGGCCAGTTGCTGCAGTACCTGATCAGCCAGGCTTATATCCCCGAATACCAGGTGCGCTGGCGCTGGAAGAAGAACAGCGTCGCGATCTGGGACAACCGCAGCACGCAGCATTACGCGGTGATGGACTACCCGCCGTGCGTGCGCCGGATGGAGCGCGCGGGCATCGTCGGCGACGTGCCGTTCTGAGCGCCACCGCGCGCCGACCGATTCGCCACCCGAGACACGACGCGCCGGGCTCGCCGCCCGGCGTGGCGGGGTACGCACGCCGGTACGGCCTCGTACGCCCGAACCACAACGATTCCCACTGGAGGACGACATGCAATTTCTCGACGATTCGCTGCACCCGGAAAACCAGGACAAGGTGGTCATCACGGTCGCGCCGTACGGCCCCGAATGGATGCCCGCCGATTTTCCGGAAGACATTCCGGTGACGATGGACGAGCACGTGCAGAAGGCCGTCGACTGCTACAACGCAGGCGCGACCGTGCTGCACCTGCACGTGCGCGAACTCGACGGCAAGGGCAGCAAGCGGCTGTCGAAATTCAACGAACTGCTCGGCCGGCTGCGCGAAGCGGTGCCGGACATGATCCTGCAGGTCGGCGGCTCGATCTCGTTCGCGCCGGAAGGCGACGGCGCCGAAGCGAAATGGCTGTCCGACGACACGCGCCACATGCTCGCCGAGCTGACGCCGAAGCCCGACCAGGTGACGGTCGCGATCAACACCGTGCAGATGAACATCACCGAGCTGATGAGCCGCAAGGACATCGCCGGCACGTCGCTGAACGAGGCCGCGCTGTGGGACGCCTATCGCGAGATGACGGTGCCCGCCGGCCCCGGCTGGGTCGACGAACACCTGCGCCGCCTGCAGGCGGCCGGCATCCAGCCGCATTTCCAGCTGACCGGCATGCATGCGCTCGAAACGCTCGAACGGATCATCCGGCGCGGCGTCTATCGCGGCCCGCTGAACGTCACGTGGGTCGGCATCGGCGGCGGCTTCGACGGCCCGAATCCGTACAACTTCATGGAATTCGTGCGGCGCTGCCCGGACGGCGCCTGCATCACGCTCGAATCGCTGATGAAGAACGTGCTGCCGATCAACACGGTCGCGATGGCGCTCGGCCTGCATCCGCGCTGCGGGATCGAGGACACGATCATCGACCAGAAGGGCAACCGGATGACGTCGGTGCAGCAGGTCGAGCAGTGCGTACGGATCGCCCGCGAACTCGGCCGCGAGATCGCGACCGGCAAGGAGGCGAAGGCGATCTACCGGATCGGCGTGCAGTACGACGGCGTCGACGAAACGCTCGCGCAGCTCGGGATGGCGCCGAACCGCCGGCCGGGCCAGGTGAGCGTGCCGCTGCGCGCGGCCTGACGCGCAGCGTCCCGGGCGGCCGCGAGCGCCGCCCGCCGATCGAGGTGGCGCGGCACCCATCCTCGCGCGACGCGCGAGGGCAAGCTCCGGGACACGGAGCGGGGCCGCGCAAGCCGCGCCGGCGCATTGCCGCCCCGGTGCCGGAGGAGACACGCATGTTGATTCATCACATCGAGCCGTCGCTGCAGGACCGGACGGCCACCGAGCGGCGCGCGCCTGCGTATGCGTGGCTCGTGTTCGGGCTGACCGTCGGGCTGCTGCTGTCGGACTACATGTCGCGGCAGGTGCTCAACGCGGTGTTTCCGCTGCTCAAGCACGCATGGGCGCTGTCGGACACGCAACTCGGTTCGCTGTCCGGCGTCGTCGCGCTGCTGGTCGGGCTGCTGACGTTTCCGCTGTCGGTGCTCGCCGACCGTTTCGGGCGCGTGCGCAGCATCGTGCTGATGGCCGCGTTGTGGAGCGTCGCGACGCTCGGCTGCGCGCTGTCGACCAATTACGCGGAAATGCTGGTCGCGCGCGGCCTCGTCGGGCTCGGCGAAGCCGCGTACGGCAGCGTCGGCGTCGCGCTGATCCTCAGCATCTTTCCGGCCCGGCTGCGCGCGACGCTCACCGGCGCATTCATGGCCGGCGGCGCATTCGGTTCGGTGTTCGGGATGGCGCTCGGCGGGCTGGTCGGCGCGCATCTCGGCTGGCGCTGGTCGTTCGGCGTGATGGCCGCGCTCGGCATCGTGCTGCTCGTCGCGTACCGCTGCGTCGTGACCGAGCGGCGGCTCGCCGCGTACCGCGTCGAACCGTGCCGGCGCGAGGCCGACGCACCGCGCGATCTGCGCGGCAGCGTGCGGGCGCTGATGTCGGGACTGTTCGCGTCGCGCTCGGTGATCTGCGCGTATCTCGGCAGCGGGCTGCACCTGTTCGTGCCGGGCGCGCTGTTCGCGTGGCTGCCGAGCTACCTGAACCGCTACTACGCGATGGCGCCCGACCGCGCGGCCGTGCTTGCGGCCGGTTTCGTGCTGCTCGCGGGCGTCGGGATGGTCGGCTGCGGCATCGTCACCGACCGCGTCGGCCGGGCCGACGGCTCGCGCAAATGGCTGACCGCGATCGCGTATTGCGTGCTCACCGGCGTGTGTCTCGCGGTCGCGTTCCGGTTGCCGCCCGGGCCGCTGCAGCTCGCGCTGATCTGCGCGGGCATGCTGGTCGGCGCGGGCGCGTCCGGCGCATCGGGCGCGATGGTCGCGAACCTCACGCCGGCCGCGATCCACGCGTCGGCGTTCGCGACGCTCACGCTCGCGAACAACCTGCTCGGCATGGCGCCGGGTCCACTGCTGACGGGGTGGGCGGCCGATCGCGCCGGGCTCGTCGGCGCACTGCAATGGATTCCGGCCGTGCCGCTCGCGGCGGCCGTGCTGTTCGCGATCGGACGCGCGAGCTATGCGGCCGATCTCGCGCGCGTCGAACGCGAACGGCGCGCGACACGACTGTCCTGAACCTTCTTCCTGACCGCTTCCTGGAGGCTGCATGACCCTGGCGACCGCTCCCACCATCCTGATCGTGCCCGGCTTGCGCGATCACGTCGAAGACCACTGGCAGACGCATCTCGAACGACGTCTGCCGAACGCACGCTCCGTCGCGCCGCTCGACACCGACAAGCTGAGCCGCGCCGCGCGTGTCGCGGCACTCGATGCGGCGCTGGCCGCGATCGACGGGCCGGTGATGCTGGTCGCACACAGCGCGGGCGTGATGATCGTCGTGCACTGGGCGCGGCAGGCCACTCGCGCGATTCACGGGGCGCTGCTCGCGGCGCCGGCCGATCTCGATACGCCGATGCCCGCAGGCTATCCGACGCCCGGCGCGCTCGCCGCGCACGGCTGGACCCCGGTGCCGGCCGGGCCGCTGCCGTTTCCGAGCATCGTCGCCGCGAGCCGCAACGATCCGCTCGCGCGCTTCGAACGCGTCGAGACGCTGGCGGCCGGGTGGGGCAGCCGGCTCGTCGATCTCGGCGAGGTCGGGCACCTGAACCCGGCATCCGGCTACGGCAAGTGGCACGATGCGGAGCGGTGGATCGGGGAAGTGGCGACGCTTGGCGCGGCCTGACGGAAGATCCATCCGCCGTGCGCCGGCCCGACCGGGGCGGCGCGCGCCTGCCGGGGGCCGCCCTGGGCGCCATGCGACCCGACGCGATATCGTTTCGCCATGCGCTGAGATACGACGTCTTAACACGCCGCACCACGCGACCCCACGATCCCCGGCAAGCCGGTCGCCACACAATTCCTTAACAAACGGAAGGTTTTTGTCAGGGAAAGTCCCGCCCCGCAATCCGTGGTTTTTTGTTGACCGACATCGTATAACGCCGTCATGATTTCCTGACAAGAAAGGTCCCATCCACCGACCGAAGTGAGGAGACATGAACACCACCCCGATCGCTCGCCGTGTCCGCCGGATCGCACTCGCCCTGGGCTTCACGCTGTCGGCCGCCGCGGCCGTGGCAGCCCCCGTATCGCTGAACATCGTCGACGTGGCCGGCAACCTGCAGCTCACGCAGAAGGCCATCGAGGCGTTCAAGGAGAAGAACCCGACCCTCGTGTCGAACGTCACGTTCACGAATGCGCCCGCGCCGCAGTTGCCGGGCAAGATCAAGGCGATGCAGGCGGCGGGGCGCTCCGACATCGACCTCGTGCTGACGGGCACCGACGCGCTGGCCGCCGGCATCGAGCAGAACCTGTGGCAAAAGCTCCTGCCCGACAACGCGGGGGCGCTCCCCGGCGTGCTCGACAAGTACGCGCCGGGCCCGCGCAAGATGCAGGATCTCGCGCAGGGCTACGGCCTCGAAGTCACCTACATGCCGGCCGGCCCGCTGCTCGAATACAACCCGGCGAAGGTCAGCGACCCGCCGAAGACGCCCGACCAGTTGCTCGCGTGGTGCAAGGCGCACCCGAACAAGCTGATCTATGCGCGCCCGGCGAACTCGGGCCCCGGCCGCACGTTCCTGATGGGGCTGCCGTACGTGCTCGGCGACAAGAATCCGCAGGACCCGATCAACGGCTGGGACAAGACCTGGGCGTTCCTGAAACAGTTGAACGACTGCGTGCCGTATTACCCGGGCGGCACGTCGGCGGTGATGAAGGAGCTCGGCGAAGGCACGCGCGACATGACCGTGACCGTCACCGGCTGGGACCTCAACCCGCGCGCGCTCGGCATCGTGCCGGCCGAATTCAAGATCCAGGCGTTCGACAACATGACGTGGGTGAACGACGCGCACTACATGGTGATCCCGAAGGGGGTGCCGAAGGAAAAACTGGACGTGCTGTTCAAGCTGATGAACTTCCTGCTCGAACCGGCGCAGCAGGCGATGACCTACGACGACGGCTACTTCTATCCGGGCCCGGCGGTGAAGGGCGTGACGCTCGAGATGGCGCCCGCCCACAGCCAGGAAGTGATCAGGAAATTCGGCCGCCCCGAATACGCGAAGCTGCTCGCCGACCGTCCGCACGTGCAGCCGCTCAACGCGCAGGCGATGGTCGCCGCGTTCCAGAAATGGGATCGCGAGATCGGGTCGCAAAAATCGAAATGACGCCTGAACCGGCGGGCGCCGCGGCGCCCGCGTCGATGGAGTTCGCGCAATGAAGCACAGTTTCGAACGATTGCGGCTCGACGGTGTATGCCGCAGTTTCACCAATACGGAAGGCGCGCAGGTCGCCGCGCTGAACGGGCTCGACCTCGAGATCCGGCGCGGCGAGTTCATCGCGCTGCTCGGCCCGTCGGGCTGCGGCAAATCGACCGCGCTGAACTGCATCGCCGGGCTGCAGCCGCTCACGCGCGGCGGCATCTGGCTCGACGACGTGCGCATCGACGTGCTGCCGCCCGAGCGGCGTGGTTTCGGGATGGTGTTCCAGAACTACGCGTTGTTTCCGCACATGTCGGTGCTCGACAACGTCGGCTTCGGCCTCAAGATGCGCGGCGTGCCGAAACAGGAAACGCGGCGGCGCGCGCAGCAGGCGCTCGAACTCGTGCAACTCGTCGGCCACGAGGGCAAGCTGCCCGGGCAATTGTCGGGCGGGCAGCAGCAGCGTGTCGCGATCGCGCGTGCGATCGTGATCGAGCCGCCGCTCGTGCTGATGGACGAGCCGCTGTCGAACCTCGACACGAAACTGCGCATCGAGATGCGCGCGGAGATCCGCCGCATCCACACGCAGCTCGAACGCGCGACGATCTACGTGACGCACGACCAGGACGAGGCGCTGTCGATGGCCGACCGCATCGTCGTGATGAAGGAGGGCGTCGTGCAGCAGGTCGCGTCGCCGAAGGACGTCTACACGCGCCCGCACAACCTGCATGTCGCGCGCTTCATGGGCTATCGCAACGTGCTGCCGTTTACGCTCGCAGGAATGGCTGGCGATTACGTGAACGTCACGTCGGGCGGCGTGCGCCTCACCGGTGTGCCGATGGCCGGCTTCGACGCGAAGGAGGTCGTGGTCGCGCTGCGTCCGGACGACATCGAGCGCGCGGAAGCCGGTGCCGACAACGCGTTCGACGCGACCGTCGAGACGGTCGAATACGGCGGCCGCGACTCGCTGATCCGCGCGATCACGCCGTTCGGTGCGGTCTGGGCCCGTATGGCCGGCGAGTTCACGGAAGGTGAACCGCTGCGGCTGCGCGTCGCGCCGGCGCGCACGCTGGTCTATGCGGGAGACGTCCGATGACCGGGTTGCGCCAACCGGCATGCGCGGCGACGTCGCGCCCGGAGGCCGCATGAGCACGCTCGCGACCGGCGGCGCGCCGCGCGACGCGAAAGCCTGGCTCGTCACGCCGGCGCTCGCGTTCATCGCCGCGCTGTTCATCTATCCGTTCGCGTACGGCCTCGTGCTGTCGTTCCAGCCGATGAACGCGACGAACGGCGGCGGCGCGCTCGCGAACTACGTGCAGTTCTTCACCGACACCGCGATGTGGCCGACCGTGCTCGTCACGCTGAAGCTCGCGGTGCCGGCGACGCTGCTCAACGTCGGCATCGCGGTGCCCGTCGCGTTCGCGCTGCGCCGCAATTCGCCATACCAGAAATTCGTCACGACGCTGCTCGTGATTCCCGTCACGCTCGGCACGGTGCTCGTCGCGGACGGGATGCTCACGTATTTCGGGCCGAACGGCTGGTTCCCGCAGGCGCTGCAGGGGCTGCACCTGTACACCGACGAAGTGCGCCTCACGCACAACTACTGGGGCGTGCTGCTGTCGCTGATCGTGTCGGGTTTTCCGTTCGCGTTCCTGCTGATGCTGTCGTACATCAGCGGCATCGACCCGACGCTCGCGCGCGCGGCCGCGACGCTCGGCGCGAACCCGTGGCAGCAGTTCCGGCAGATCTACCTGCCGCTGCTCGTGCCGGGGCTCACGATGGCCGCGTGCCTGTCGTTCGTGCAGGCGTTCTCGGTGTTTCCGTCGGCCGTGCTGCTCGGCGCGCCCGCCGGGCCGACCCGCGTGATCTCGATCGCGGCCGCCGAAGCCGCGTTCGAAAGCTACGACTATTCGCTCGCGTCGGCGATCGCGATCGTGATGGGTTTCGTGCAGTTGCTGATGGTCGCGTCGATGCTCGGCGCGCGCCGCTTCTTCTATACGGGCGCGGTGACGGGAGGCAAGGGCTGATGGCGACCGACAATCATGCCGCTCGCACGTGGCCGCCGAAACACGATGCGCCCGACGCGCGGCCCGTCGACACCGGAAAACCGCAGCGGATGAACAACCACCTCGCCGGCCGCGCATGGAAGGCGCTCGTCTGGGGGCTGATGGCGTTCTTCCTGCTGAACGTGATGCTGCTGATCGCGACCGTCGCGGTGAACTCGGTCGCGACGCGCTGGTTCGGCACGCCGTTGCCGCAGGGCTTCACGCTGCGCTGGTATGCGAAGGCGTGGGAAGACTTCCAGCTCGCGAGCGTGCTGTGGGTGACCGTCGAGGTCGTCGGCGCGGTCGTGCTGCTGTCGATCGCGCTCGGCGTGCCGGCCGCGTATGCGCTCGCGCGCGTGCAGTTCCGCGGCAAGCGCTTCGCGCTGCTGGTGTTCCTGCTGCCGCTGATGGTGCCGCCCGTCACGTACGGGATTCCGATGGCGACCGTGATGTACAAGATCGGACTCGCGGGCACGCTGCCAGGCGTGATCCTCGCGAACCTGGTGCCGGCGCTGCCGTTCGTGATCCTCGTGATGACGCCGTTCATCGAGCAGATCGATCCCAACCTCGAAGCCGCCGCGCGCATCTTCGGCGCGAACACGTGGCGCTATTTCCGCTACGTGCTGCTGCCGCTGCTGGTGCCCGGCATGCTCGCGGCCGGGCTGCTCGTGCTGGTGCGCACGATCGGGATGTTCGAGCTGACGTTCTTCACCGCGGGCCCGAGCACGCAGACGCTCGTCGTCGCGCTGTATTACGCGGTGTTCTCGACCGGCGTGCGCGCGCCGCAGTCGATCGACGCGATGGCGATGATCTACATGGCCATCACGCTCGTATGGGTCGTGATCGCGCTGCAGTTCGTCAGTCCGACGCAACTCGTGAGCCGCGTGAAGCAGGAGCGGCAGTAGGCGAGGGCGTCGCACGATCGCGCCGGGCCGCCGGGCAGCGTGCAATTGGTTACAAATGGATACCGCGCACGACCCGGGGACGTTGCAGACTACGCGGCGTTCACCCGATCGACGGATATCCATGAAGTTTCATACGCTGCTGACACTCGCCGGCGCCTCGACGCTGCTGGCCGCCTGTAACCTGCTTCACGACGGCCCCGGATCGAGCGACGTCGACGCCGCCGTGCGCCGCGCGCTCGAAGCGGAAAACCACGGCGGCCTGAACGCGCTGTTCGGCCAGCCGCTGCCCGTATCGGCCGACGTCGTGTCGGCGAAACCCGACGGCGACTGCAGGAAGCTCGGCGATCGCACGTATTCGTGCGACGTCGTGGTCACGTGGCGCAACGCCGATTACTCGCCGTCGCGCGCGAACCTGACCTTCGTGAAGGCGGCCGACGGTTCGTGGCAGACGTCGGGCGTCGACGCGGCGCTCGTGACGGGTACCGCGAAGTCGCTGATCGACCATATCGGCAAGGCGTGGCCCGGCAACGCGGCGAGCGGTGCGTCGGCGTCGGAGTGACGTGACGCAGCGGGCCGGTAACGCGCCGGCGGCAAGCCGCTTTCTCGTCCTCGAGCAGCCCGCCTCGGCCTTGCCGGCCGCCCCGGCCGCATGTCCTGAAAAAAGGGCGCAATCTTCGGTTCCATCTCGTTTGAACGCATCCTCGGTATGCGGGCAGGGTTATAGGGAAAACCCTTATCTCAAGGTATAATTACGGGCTGAGAGAAAGGTCCACATCATGCCTGAACGTTTCCAAACCCTTGAAAAATTTGTGTTTTCCCTCGTCGTGATGTCCGCCGTCGTGTGCTCGGCCTTCCTTGCGTACGAGCGTCACCCCGAGATCAAGATCGCGCTGCACGAAGGCGAAGCGCTGATGCGCGAGAGCGCGAAGTACTCGGTCATCTGCTCGCCGTCCAAGGTCGATCCTTGCGTCGAGATGTCCGCTTACTGAGCCTGCTTTCCGCTTTTCGGACCTGCGCGACATCACTGCCGGTCTGAATACCCTGAAGTCGTCTGGTCACGTATTCGGAAACCCGCAGCAAGACAGCGCGAATGCACGAACCCGTTACGTGCCGAGTCGCTGGCGTGAGCAGCCCCGCATCCTGTCGGCCCCGCTTCGAGCAATCGAGCGGGGCCGTTCCGTTTGTACGTGTCACACGACGTGCCGCGGCTCGCCGTCGACGAACGCGGCGACGTTGTCGACCAGTTGATCGGCCAGCGCCTGCATCGCCTCGTCGCTCGCCCACGCGACGTGCGGCGTCAGGATGAACGCCGGATGCGACAGGATCGCGTGAAACGGATGCGCGGCCGGCAGCGGCTCCTGCGTGACCACGTCGAACCCCGCGCCCGCGATCTGCCCCGACTGCAATGCGTCGACGAGCGCGCTTTCGTCCACGAGCCCGCCGCGCGCGGTATTGATCAGCAGCGGCCGGCGCGCCATCCGCGCGAATGCGTGCGCGTCGATCAGGTGCCGTGTCGCGGGCGTGAGCGGGCAGTGCAGCGTGATCACGTCGCTGTCGCGCAGCAGCGTGTCGAGCGGTACGTGACCGTCACCCGCTGCGTCGCCGTGCGCCGCGAACAGCACCCGCATGTCGAGCGCACGCGCGATGGCGGCCACCGCTCGCCCGAGTACGCCGTCGCCGACGATCCCGAGCGTCGACCCGGCCAGGTCGCGAATCGGATGATCGAAGAAGCAGAACTGTCCGCTGTCGAGCCAGCGCCCGGCGCGCACCGCGTCGCGGTAAGCGACGAGGCTGCGGCGCAGCGCGAAGATCAGCGCGAACGTGTGCTCGGGCACCGTGCGCACCGCATAGCCGCGAATATGGCTCACGACGATCCCGCGCGACGCACACGTATCGAGATCGACGATGTCGGTGCCGGTCGCCGCGATCGCGATCATCCGCAACTGCCGCGCGCCGGCGAGGGCCGTCGCGTCGAGCCGTACCTTGTTGGTCACGACGATGTCCGCGTCGCGGATGCGCGCCGCGACTTCGTGCGCGGCTGTCCGGTCGAACGTCTGCCATGCGTGCGGAAACGGAAACGGCTTCAGCACCGTCTGCGGCGACAGCGTCGCGCGGTCGAGGAACACGATCTTCGCGGGAGAGGAAACGGAAAACATGGCGGGTCTCGCTGGCAGGCGCCCAGTGGCGCGGAACGGCATCGATTCTGCCGGCGGCGCGCGCGCCGTCGTTTGACGGTTGCGCGAGCGCGCTTTCCCGCAAGGAAAGGCTGACGCCTCGCACATGGCCGCCGCCGTGCTCGCGCCAACGCGCACCTTTCCGTTTCGGAAAGGCTGGTTGACCATCGATCGATTTTCGCCGGGCGCGAACGCGGTCATGATCGCCGTCATCGACAACACGATTTCATCGGAGACAGTCATGACACGCCCCCTGGACGGCATCCGCGTGCTGGAGCTTGGCCAACTGATCGCCGGGCCGTTCGCGGGCCGGATGCTCGCCGAATTCGGCGCGGACGTCATCAAGGTCGAGCCGCCGGGCGTCGGCGATCCGCTGCGCAAATGGCGGCTGCTGCACGACGGCACGTCGGTCTGGTGGGCCGCGCAGTCGCGCAACAAAACCTCGCTCACGCTCGACCTGCGCACGCCCGAAGGGCAGGACGTCGTGCGCCGCCTCGTCGCCGACACCGACGTGCTGATCGAAAACTTCCGGCCCGGCACGCTCGAAGGCTGGGGGCTCGGCTGGGACGCGCTGTCCGCGATCAACCCGGGGCTCGTGATGCTGCGCGTGTCGGGCTTCGGGCAGACGGGCCCGTATCGCGACCGCCCCGGCTTCGGCGTGATCGCCGAGGCGATGGGCGGGCTGCGCCACCTGACCGGCGAGCCGGGCCGCACGCCGGTGCGCGTCGGCATCTCGCTCGGCGATTCGCTGTCGGCACTGCACGGCGTGATCGGCGTGCTGCTCGCGTTGCGCCATCGCGAGCAGCAGGGCGGCAAGGGGCAGGTCGTCGACGTCGCGCTGTACGAATCGGTGTTCAACCTGATGGAAAGCCTGCTGCCCGAATATGCGGCGTTCGGCGCGGTGCGCGAGCCGGCCGGCAGCAGCCTGCCGGGCATCGCGCCGACCAACGCGTACCGTTGCCGCGATGGCAAGTACGCGCTGATCGCCGGCAACGGCGACAGCATCTTCCGGCGCCTGATGGAACTGATCGGCCGCCCCGATCTCGGCCACGATCCGGCGCTCGCGCACAACGACGGACGCGTCGCGCAGGTCGCGCGCATCGATGCGGCGATCGGCGAGTGGAGCGCCTGCCACGACCTCGAGGACGTGCTCGCCGCGCTGAACGACGCGCGCATTCCGTCCGGACGCATCTACGACGTGGCCGACATCGCGGCCGATCCGCACTACCGCGCGCGCGACATGATCGTCGACGCCGCGCTGCCCGACGGCACGCCGGTGCTGGTGCCGGGCATCGTGCCGAAACTCGACGCGACGCCCGGACGCATCGAGCGGCCGGCGCCCGCGCTCGGCGCGGATACCGACGCGGTACTCGAATCGCTCGGCATCGACGCGGCGACGCGCGACGACTGGCGCACGCGCGGCGTGATCTGAAACGGCCACCGGAACGAAGACATGAACCTGCATCCGCACCGACTCCATCTCCACGAAGTCGCGACCCGCGACGGTTTCCAGAACGAAGCGGCATTCGTCGACACCGACGACAAGATCGCGCTCGTCGACGCGCTGAGCGCATGCGGCTACGCGAAGATCGAGGTCACGTCGTTCACGTCGCCGAAGGCGATTCCCGCGCTGCGCGACGCGGAAGCCGTGATGCATGGCATCGCGCGCGCACCGGGCGTCGTCTATACGGTGCTCGTGCCGAACGTGCGCGGCGCCGAGCGCGCGCTGTCATGCGGTGTCGACGAGGTGAACCTCGTGATGTCGATGAGCGAGAGCCACAACCGCGCGAACCTGCGGATGACGCGCGAGCAGTCGTTCACGCAATTGCGCGACGTGATCGACGCCGTGCGCGGCACGGGTGTCGCGATCAACGTGTCGCTGTCGACCGCGATGGGCTGCCCGATGGAAGGCGACGTGCCGGCCGAAACGGTGCTCGCGTGGATGCAGCGCTTCGCGGAGCTCGGCGTGCACGGCTTCACGCTGTGCGACACGACCGGCATGGCGTTCCCGTCGCAGGTGCGCGATTTGTCCCGCCGCGCACGCGAGCGCTTCGGCGCGCTGCAGCTCACGCTGCACTTCCACAACACGCGCGGGATGGCGCTCGCGAACACGCTGGCGGCGCTCGACGCCGGCATCGACCGCTTCGACGCGTCGCTCGGCGGACTCGGCGGCTGCCCGTACGCGCCGGGTGCGACCGGCAACGCGTGCACCGAGGAACTGGTGCACATGCTCGAGCTCGACGGCTACGATACGGGCATCGACCTCGCAGCCGTGCTCGCCGCGTCGGCACGGCTGCCCGCGCTGATCGGGCACGACGTGCCGAGCCAGATCCTGAAGGCCGGCCGCCGCTCGGACCTTCATCCGCCGCCGCGCGCCGACGCCGGCGACATGCCCGCGCAACGCGCTTTCTCGTGAATCGTGAACCACCACAGGAACAGGAGCGAATTCCATGGCGCTGATTGACCACCTCGATCATCTCGTGCTGACCTGCGTCGATCCGGAACGGACCCGGCATTTCTACACCGAGGTGCTGCAGATGCAGCTCGAAACCTTCGGCGCGGGCCGGCTCGCGTTCCGGTTCGGCAACCAGAAGATCAACCTGCACGTGCGCGGCGCGGAGTTCGAGCCGAAAGCGCATGTGCCGGTGCCCGGCGCGCTCGATCTGTGCTTCATCGCGTCGGTGCCGCTCGACGACGTGATCGCGCACCTGCGGCGCGTCGACTGGCCGATCGTCGAAGGGCCCGTCGAACGCACGGGCGCGACGCAGAAGATCCGTTCGATCTACGTGCGCGATCCCGACCTGAACCTGATCGAAATCTCCGAGCCGATCTGACCTGCCGGATGCGGTTGCGCGCACGCCGCCATATTCGTTCGCCGAAAGCGGACAGGCACGCGCCGCGCCCGCCGATTCCGGATAGCCGCGCGCGGCCGCGCTGCGGATAATGGCGCAACGGCGTCGGCCTGGCCGCCGCCTTCGCCGCGCGCTCGGGACGACCGTGCCGCGCGCATCCGCAACCCGATCCAGGCACTTCCCGAATGACGATCCTCTATCGCGGCATGGACCGCGCGGCGCTCGACGCCGCGTACCTGAACACGAAGGCCGTTCCCGATTTCCCCGCATTGCTCGCGTCATGCCAGGCGCGCAGTGCGGCGCTGTACGCAGCGACGCCCGGCCGCCGCGACCTGCGTTACGGCGCGCAACCCACGCAGCGTTTCGACTGGCTGCCGTGCGGGCAGCCCGACGCGCCGCTGTTCGTGTTCATCCACGGCGGCTACTGGCAGCACTGCACGAAAGAGGATTTCGCGTATGCGGCGAGCGGGCCGCTCGCGCGCGGCTACGACGTCGTGCTCGCCGAATACACGCTCGCGCCGGTCGCGACGATGACCGATATCGTCGGCGAGATCGGCGCGCTGCTCGACCATCTCGCGGCCGACCGCGACGGCCTCGGCATCGCGGGGCGGCCGATCCATCTGAGCGGCCATTCGGCGGGCGGCCATCTGACGGCGATGCATCGCGCGCACCCGGCCGTGGCGTCGGCGCTTGCGATCAGCCCGCTCGTCGATCTCGAACCGATCGCACTGTGCTGCCTGAACGACAAGCTGCAACTCACCGCGCACGAAGTCGACGCATACAGTCCGCTGCATCACATCGGGCCCGGCGCCCCGACCGTCGTGGCGGTGGGCGAGGCCGAACTGCCCGAACTCGTCCGGCAGGCAGACGAATACGCGACGGCGTGCGAAGCCGCCGGCGAGCGGATCGCCCGCACGTGGCTGCCCGGCATGCAGCACTTCGCGGTGCTCGACGATCTCGCGACACCCGACGGCGCGATGCTCGCCGCATTGCACGCCATCGCGCCGCGTTAGCCGCGCCGTATCGCACGCGCACGGCCGGGCGTATGATCGGCGTCAGGCCGGCGCGATGACGGCGCGATGACGGCGTCCCCCGCACGGCCTTCCAGGATTCCACGACATGGTGAACCCGCTTCATTTCGATCTGCAGTCGCTGCGCGTGTTCGCGCTCGTCGCCGAGCACGGCAGCCTGACGAAAGCGGCCGAACACGGCCAACTCACGCTGTCCGCGGTCAGCAAGCGCATCGCCGAACTCGAAAGCGTGACCGGCAGCGCGCTGTTCGTCCGGCATGCGCGCGGCGTCGAGCTGACGCCCGCGGGCCGGGCACTGCTCGATCATGCGGCGAAGGTGATCGAGCAGGTCAACCGGATGGCGCACGAGATGAGCGACTACGTCGCCGGCGTGCGCGGCCATATCCACGTCTGGACCAACACGTCCGCGATCGTCCAGTTCCTGCCCGCCGATCTCGCCGCGTTCCTCACCGACAACCCCGGCATCAAGGTCAGCCTCGAGGAGCGGCTGAGCCACGAGATCGTCGACGCGCTCGCGTCGGGCAAGGCCGATCTCGGCGTATTCGCGGACAACGTGCCGGCGCCCGGCATCGAACGGCGGCTCTACCGGCGCGACGAGCTCGTGCTGCTCGTGCCGCGCACGCACCGGTTTGCCGCGCGCGACGGCATCCGCTTCGCGGATACGCTCGACGAGGACTACGTGGGCTTGAGCGACGGTAGCTCGCTGCTCGCGCGCATGACCGACGCCGCGTTCGCGGCCGAGCGCTCGCTGAAGCTGCGGATCCAGGTATCGAATTTCGACGGCGTGAGCCGGATGATCGAGGCGGGGCTCGGCATCGGCGTGTTGCCGCGCGATGCGGTGACCGGCGAACGCGCGGCGCGGCTCGGTGTCGTCAAGCTCGACGACGCGTGGGCGACGCGCACGCTGTGGGTCGGCGTGAAAGCCGGCACCGTGCTGACGACCGACGTCGCGAAGCTGTTCGATTTCATGTCGGCGCGGTGAAGCGGAGCTGCCCGCGGTTAAAACGGTTCGGTGCGGGCGCCCGGGAACGCGATCATCGGTTCGCGTTCGAGCCTGTTTCAGACGTTCTGCTCATTTCCTCGAAAGGTTGATCTGGGGCCGCCCAATGAACGAATCGAGCTACCGCATCATTATCGCCTTTGCCTGCTTAACTTATGGCATCGGGATATCCGCAATCATGGCATTTCGTCCGGAACGGATATTGGCTTTCTATTGCAGATCGAAGGCCTGGCGATGGTCGTACAAATTCTTTTACAACATGTCTCCGGAAGACATCATGTCGGCCACGATGGTTCGAATCACCCGATTCCAGGGGGGGGTGGGGCTGGTGTTCTGTACGGTCCTTATGCTGGGCCTCATGTTCCGCCGGTAGCCGTGGCGTCGCCGGCTCGCTCATTCAGGAGCGCCATCTTCCCATACCCCACATCGCCGTCAAACCGGATTGATGTCGTCCTGGCTGCGCCGCGTGGTCAGCGGTCCGAGCACGCGCAGCGTGACGGCGACGATGCCGAGCGCGACCGAGATCACGCCGAACATCGCGCCCGCGCCGTAGTGGCCGAGCACCGGCAGCAGCACGAACGGCAGCGCGCCGCTGACGATGCGCGACAGCGCATAGGTACTGCCGATCGCCGTCGAGCGCACGCGCGCCGGGAAGATCTCGGCCTGGTACACGTGATACGCGTTGCTGAACACGTTCGACGCGCACGTCGTCAGGAATCCGAAGCCGACGATCAGCACGGTATTGCCCGAATACGCGAAGCACAGCCCGAACACCGCGATCGACAGGATCGACACGATCACGAGCGTGCGGCGCTCGATCCAGTTGAGCAGCGGAATCGACAGCAGCGAACCGATCGGGTAACCGATGAACGACAGCGCGATGAACAGCGTGCTGTCCGTCACGTCGAAACCGCGGCTTTTCACGACCGTGCCGGCCAGCGTACCGAATCCGTAATAGCCGAAGCCCTGGAGCAGGTGAAAGATCGCCAGCATCACGTAGCGCGCGCCGTACGGTTGGCGGCGCAGCAGCGCGATGCGCTCGCCGAGCCCGAGCGGCCGCTGCGGCTCGACCGGTGCCGCGAAGTGTTCGGGCACGCGCACGCCGGCGCTATCCGCGAAACGCCGCAGCGCCGCGTGCGCGTCGGCCGTGCGGCCTTGCGCGAGCAGCCAGCGCGGGCTTTCCGGCAACCGGTGCTGGATGAACAGCACGTACACGGCGCCGAGGCTGCCGATCGCGAGGATGATGCGCCACCCGGCGACGCCCGCCACCTGCAGCGGGTTCAGCCACAGCGCGAGAAAGCCGACGAGCGGCACCGCGACATACGAAGTCGTGTAGGCCCACGCCGCGAGCCGCCCGCGCTTGTCCTTCGGCAGGATTTCGGACAGGAAGCTGTCGGCGACCGGATAGATCGCGCCGACGCCGATGCCCGTCAGGAACCGGCACGCGACGAGCATGTCGGCGTTCACCGAAAACGCACCGACCAGCGAGAACGCGCTGTACCACCCGAGCGTGAGCAGAAACGCCTTGCGCCGGCCGATACGGTCGGCCAGGCTGCCGAGGCACATCGCGCCGACGAACATGCCGATGAACGCGGACGCCAGCAATAGCTTGAAATCGGCGCTTTGCCGGCTCAGCCCGTATTCGTGCTGCAACGCGGAGCCGATCGTACTGACGAGAAATATCTCGTACATGTCGAAGAACAGCCCGATGCCGATCACCCAGACGACGAACCGGTGCAGCGCACCGACCGGCAGATCGTCCATGAAATCGCCGAGCGTGACGCGGCGGCCGGGAAGGGCCGCTGCATCGGCGCCGGCGCCTGCTGAAGCGGCCGGCGGCCGCGCGGATTCAGGTCCGCCGGCATGGCCGCCGAGGTCGAGGGATTGGCTGTTCATCGTGTCTCCTGATTATCGATATGCCGGGGCGCGGGGCCCGGCCGTTCGCGACCGGCGTCACGCGCCGGCCGCGCGACGCGACGGCACGCATCGCCGGACTCGTGCAAGCGCCGGTCATGCCGGCTGCGCCGATCGTCCGACACATGGTGGGCAAATCGGCGGCACGTGATAATTGCGGATGTTTCAAGCGTCCTTTCCTGAGCAGAAAGGGTCGGGCGCCCGCGGCAGCCCGTATTCGCCCGGCAGGCCGTTGCAGCCTGCGTGGCGGGCGGGGGCGTATCGAAAACGATGGCCCCCCGCGCCATCCTGCGGGCCGGGAAAACCATGACGTCGGTTGCGTGGCCGCCGGCGCAACCGCCGCCGACGGCCACGCAACCGACGCAGCAAGCGAACGGCACGATGCCGGCGATCGCTTCGGCACCCGATGTGGCGAAAAACATACACATAGGATTCCGGATCATTCATGCGTCAATCACGCGTGCGGCGCGTCGCAGCAGGCGCTCAACGCGTTCGAAAGGCCGTAACGAACTCGTCCGGTCGTGCTTGACACCGCCGGAACCGTTTCGTAGCATCCGCCTGCTTCATCCCTGAACCCTCATCGAATCGGTGATCCAAGTGCCCGCAATCATTCGTCCCTTCGCCTGATACGCCGACGACTGCCATCCCGGCCGCGTCGTCCTGCCCGGTTCCGCTCGCGCCATCGCGCCGGAACGGTGATCGCAGGGCCGCTGCCGGACTCGCACTGACACCGCAACGCACTCCTGTCCGTTCGTTCACGTCGTCGGCTTTTTCCCTGTTTCCGGAGAAAGACCATGACGCTGGATTTTCGCGCCTACGCGCAATCGCTCGACCTTGCACGCTACCCGCGCACGCCGCACCTTGAAGGTTCGCGCCTGCAGGACGGCGACGAAGGTCACGACCACGTTCCCTATCGCACCCTCGCGGGCGCGCACCTCGTCGTCGAGGAAAAGCTCGACGGTGCGAACACGGGCATCAGCTTCAGTCCGGCAGGCGAACTGCTGTTGCAGTCGCGCGGCCACTATCTGGCCGGCGGCGGCCGCGAGCGGCAGTTCGGCTTCGTGAAGACGTGGGCGGCGGCCCATGCCGGCTGGCTGCTCGAGCGCCTCGGCGATCGCTACGTGATGTACGGCGAGACGATGAGCAAGAAGCACGCGGTGTTCTACGACGCGTTGCCGCATCATTTTTTCGAATTCGACGTGTTCGACCGTGCGACCGGCCGCTTCCTGTCGACGCCTGCGCGGCGCGCGCTGCTCGCCGACGGCCCCGTACTGTCGGTGCCCGTGCTGTACGAGGGCGTGGCGCCGGCGCGGCTCGCGGACCTCAAGGCGCTGCTCGGCCCGTCGCTCGCAAAAACGCCGGACTGGCGTCGCGCGTTCGAGCACACCGTGCGACGGCAGGGGCTCGACCTCGCGCGCGCGTGGCAGCAGTGCGACAAGTCGGAGCAGTCCGAAGGGCTCTACGTGAAGATCGAGACCGACGACACGACGACCGCGCGCCTGAAGTGGGTGCGCCACGATTTCGTGCAGGCGATTCTCGATTCCGCGCGCCATCACTCGGAGCAGCCGTTCATCCCGAACCTGCTCGCGCCGGGTGTCGACCTGTATGCACCGCGTCCGACGGTGACGTGGGGGCCGAGCCCGGCAGCGCATCCGAACCAATGAATGCGAAGCGGCCGCCTGCCGCTTCGACAGGAGTCTCGATCATGAAGTACGAACATCTGCAGGCGCTCGTGCCTGCGCCCGGCCAGCAGCCGGACTATCGCGCATGCCTCGCGGCGTTCCCCGCGCTGGAACACGCGAAAACCACCCCGCAGGAGCCCGCGCATCACGGCGAAGGCGACGTGTGGACGCATACGATGATGGTGATCGATGCATTGCTCGCGCTGCCCGGTTATCGGACGGCGTCGCGCGCCGATCAGGAAATCGTGTTCCTGGCCGCGCTGCTGCACGACATCGCCAAGTCGAGCACGACGGCCGTCGATCCCGTCACCGGTGCGATCGGTCATCCCGGCCACTCGCGCAAAGGGGCGATCGACGCGCGTATCGCGCTGTGGGATGCCGGCGTGCCGTTCGCGGTGCGCGAGGCCATCTGCCGGATGATCGCCGTGCACCAGGTGCCGTTCTTCGCGATGAGCGGCTCGCGCCGCGGCACGCCCGAGTTCATCGCGCGCGAGCTGTCGTGGCAGGTCAGCCTGCCGCTGTTGTGCCTGCTCGCCGAAGCCGACATTCGCGGGCGCATCTGCAACGACACGCAGCGTGTGCTCGACAATATCGAGCTGTGGCGCGAACTGGCGCGGGAGGACGGCTGTTACGGCCAGCCGCGTGCATTCGCCGACGCGCATACCGCACTCAGCTACTTCCGCGGCGCGGACGTGCATCCCGACTATCCGCTGTTTCGCACGCCGGGCTCGCCGGTCGTCGTGATGGCGGGCCTGCCGGCATCGGGCAAGAACACGTGGGTCGCGCGGCATCATCCGGATCTGCCGGTCGTGTCGTTCGACGATGCGCGCGATGCGTTGGGGCTGCGTCACGGTCGCAACGAGGGCGCGGTCGCGCACCATGCGGTCGATGCCGCGAAGGCGATGTTGCGCGACCGGCGGCCGTTCGTGTGGAATGCGACGAACCTGTCGCCGCTGATGCGCAAGAAGACGCTCGACCTGCTGTATGCGTACGGCGCCGACGTGACGCTCGTGTACCTCGAACGGCCGCGCGCGGAACTGTTGCGCCGCAATGCGCGGCGCGACACGTCGCTGACGAACCGGGCGCTCGAGGCGATGCTGCTGCGCTGGGATCTGCCGCTGCCGACCGAAGCGCATGCGGTACGCTACGAAGTCTGACGGGCGATGTCGTCGTGCACGCCGGTACGCCGCCTGTCACCGCGGCGTACCGGCGGCGCACCTCATTTCAGTTCCGGATTCTGCTGCGTCGCGCACGCGCGCAGCGCGGCCACGCGCTCGCTGTCGCCGAGCTTCTCGAACAGATCGGCCATCTCCATCTGCGCGACCGGATCGCCTTCACGCGCCGCGCGCCAGCGCAACGACGCGATCATCCCTCTCACGCGTTCGCCGGGCGTTTCGCCGTCGTAGCCCGACATCGCCTGCATCACGTCCGCGAGCTTGTTGTATCCGGCCGGTACATGATGCGCGAGCAGCCACGCGACCGCCGGCTGCGCGCCTTCCCAATCCTCGTCCTCGAGCGAACTGTTGACGAGTCGCGCCGCCGCGCGCCACGCGCCGAGCGACGCGGCTTTCGCGTACGCTTTGTCGGCATCGCGACCGCGCGACGACGGCGCCGCGTCGAACGCCGCCTGCGCAGCGGCCGACGGCGGCGGCACCGCGAGCTTCGTGCAGCGGAACGCGCCGTCATCGGGCGCGTTGCCGGGCAGACGGGCCCAGCGCAGCTGGTCCTTCAGCGCGCGATCGAGCGTCGGCCGCACGTCGCTTTCCTTCATCGACGCGAATACCCAGGAAGTGCGCACCTGGCGGGCGGCGTCCCAGTCGTCGTCGGCCACGGCGTGTTGCGCGAATGCCAGGCAAGCGGCCGCGCAGCCGATCCGGAGCAGTTGTCGTGCAGGGGATGTCATCGTGGATTCCCCTCAGCTCGCGATGACGATGAAGGCCGTCAACGCAATCGGGAACAGTGCGAGGCCAAGCAGGCCCAGCGCGCCGTCCGCCGCCATCGTGATCGGCGACAGGGCGAGCTTGGCGCCCTTGCCGAGTACCGATGGCCGCTCGATGACCTTGACGTCATACTCGTGATTGAACGCCTGCGGGAGCGACGACGGCGTGACGTCGTTCGGCTGGTAGCGCTTGCCGCTGATCGTACCGCTCTCCGTCAGCTGGTGGCGCTGGTCCTTGAAACCGTCCGCGAGCGCACGCTCGCGAAGCTCGGAGCCGGGAGGCGCATCCTCGCGCGCAAGCCGCAGCACGTAACGCCCGGAGATCGTATCGCCGTGCGTCTCGAAATCGTCGAAGTCGGTATACAACTTGGGACGGTAGGGTGCCGTGAGGTTGATGGCGAGGGCCGGCGGCACATCGAAAATGTAGTGATACTGCTTGCCGATCACGACGAGCTTTTTCCCGTCCGCGCTGATCAGGAACGCCGAGAGCGTTTCCCGGTATTCAGGGTCCTTCATCAGGCGATGGGTGACGGGCCCCAGGTCGGCGCTGGAACAGCCGGCCAGCATGCCGGACGCCGCCACGGCGGGCAGCGCGAGAAATGTTCTTCTTTTCATGGATGGTGTAATGGTGTTGTTCGTTATTCGGCCAAACCGCATGAATGTCGGGTGAAGCGTTCGACGAACGCTGCACGGTGACGGCCTTGGACGCGGTTTCGCCGTCCGCTATTCTAGGGATGAAACCGGCAATGCGATACGTGCGGCCGGCATATCGGCTGCCACCAGGAGACCAGCACCATGCATCAACCGACCGACCACCGGGCAACCCTGTTGCGCACGCTCGGCATCCGCGCGCCGATCGTGCAGGCGCCGATGGCCGGCGTCAGCACGCCGGCGCTGGCCGCCGCCGTCTCGAACGCGGGCGGGCTCGGCTCGCTCGGCGTCGGCGCAACCGATTCCGACGGCGCACGCAAGATGATCCGCGACACGCGCGCGCTCACCGACCGGCCGTTCAACATCAACGTGTTCTGCCACCGTCCGGCGCAAGCCGACGCGGCCGTCGAGCGCGCGTGGCTCGACTGGCTCGCCCCCGCGTTCCGCGCGTATGGCGCGACGCCGCCTGCATCGCTGTCGGAGATCTACACGAGCTTCGTCGCGGACCACGCGATGCAGGCGATGCTCGTCGAGGAAAAGCCGGCGGTCGTCAGCTTCCATTTCGGGTTGCCGTCCGCTGACGTGATCGCCGCGCTCAAGCGCGCGGGCATCACGCTGTTCGCCACGGCGACGAATCTCGACGAAGCCCGCCAAGTTGCCGCCGCCGGCATCGACGCGATCGTCGCGCAGGGCATCGAGGCCGGCGGGCATCGCGGCGTGTTCGATTCGACCGCGCACGACGATCGCCTCGGCACGTTCGCGCTGACGCGCCTGATCGTGCGCGAATGCGCGCTGCCGGTGATCGCCGCCGGCGGCATCATGGACGGCGCGGGCATTGCCGCCGCGCTCGCGCTCGGCGCGCAGGCCGCGCAGCTCGGCACCGCGTTCGTCGCGTGCCCGGAGACGTCGATCGACGACGGCTACCGCCGCGCGATCCTCGGCGAGGCGGCGCACCGCACCACGTTCACGCACGCGATCTCGGGCCGCGTCGCGCGCGGCATCGCGAACCGGCTGACCGCGCTCGGCGACGACCCGCGCGCCCCGGCCACGCCTGCGTATCCGATCGCCTACGATGCGGGCAAGGCGCTGCATGCGGCCGCGAAAGCGCAGGGCGAATTCGGTTACGGCGCGCAATGGGCGGGGCAGGCGGCGCCGCTGGTCCGCGCGCTGCCGGCGGCCGAGCTGTTCGCGGCGCTCGAACGCGAAACGCGGGCGGCAATCGAGCGGATGCAGCACGTGCTGGACTGATCGCCTGCGTGCAATGTTCTGTATCCGCGCCGCGCGTGGATACAGTGCGATACAACGCCCGCGCGCGGCTTCGCTATAAAGCAGGCATGACCTCTTTCGGAGCCCGTCATGTCTGCCACCTGGTTCAAAGGGTCCTGCCATTGCGGGGCCGTCAAGTTCGAAGTCACGGCGGCCATTGCGCCGGCCGTCCGCTGCAACTGCAGCCTGTGCCGCCGGCGCGGCGCGCTGATGAGCCCGATGTTCGCCGCCGCCAACCTGACGATCGTCGAAGGCGAGGGCGCGCTGACCTGCTATCAGTTCAACACGCACACGGCCCGTCACTATTTCTGCAGCCGGTGCGGCGTCTATCCGTTCCACCAGACCCGCAAGGACCCGGCATGCTGGCGCGTCAATCTCGGCTGCCTCGACGGCGTCGATCCCTATGCGCTCGACGCGACGATCGCCGATGGGGCAAGCCTCTCGGTCGTGGAGGACGCATGAAACGCTGGCTGATGATCCTGCTGTTTGCCGCAGGCGGGCTCGCGACCGAAATCGCGCATCCGGTGCAGTGCACGTTACTGTCGGTCAGCCGTCAGCCAACCGGCAAGCGCCGCGAGCCGGGCTGAGCGAGCGCGGCGCGCGTCAGCCGATCGAGACCGATTATCATGCCTCCGATAAAATCGCATGCGATATATAATGCGTTGTCTGCGACCGTTCGCGTCGCTGGAGGAAGTCCATGAAACCGACCGAAACCCCGTCGCCCGCCGCGCCGAAGCTGTCCGAGTTCCTGTGCTTTGCGATCTACTCGGCGAACCTTGCGTTCGGCAAGGCGTACAAGCCGATCCTCGACGAGCTCGGCCTCACGTATACGCAGTACATCACGATCATTGCGCTGTGGGAGCAGGACAACCAGACCGTCGGCCAGCTCGGCGAGAAGCTGTTCCTCGAATCCAACACGCTGACGCCGATCCTGAAGAAGCTCGAGGCAATGGGCTACCTGGAGCGGCACCGTGATCCGTCCGACGAACGCCAGGTGCTCGTCAGCCTGACGAAAAGCGGCCGCCGCGTGCGCGAGAAGGGGCTCGACATGAACCTCGTCGAAGCCACCGGGCTGAAGCCGGACGAATTCGCGAAAGTGCAGAAGGCGATCGTCACGTTGCGCGGCAACCTGATCCGGTCGACCGAAGCATAAGAACACTCAGGCCCGGCCAACGGCCGGCGCGGGAATCGCGCCGGCCGCGTTGTCACGTGTGCGCGTCGCCCAGCACCAGCAGGTGCATCTCGCGACGGACGACGAAACCGAGCGCGAGATAGCGCTCGATCGCCACCTGGTTCGTCGTGAGGACGTGCAGGAACGGCGTCTCCGCACGCGCGCCGATCGTCGCGATCAACGACCGGATCAACCGCGCGGCCAGCCCTTGCCGCCGAAACGCGGCGTCCACGCAGACGGCGCTGATCTCGGTATACCCTTCGACCTGCATCCGCTGGCCGGCCATCGCGGCCAGCCGGCCTTCGCTGCGCACGCCGATGTAGTGGCCAAGCTCGAACGTGCGCGGGCCGAACGGGCCCGGCTGCGCGGCGGCGGCTAGCGCGAGCATGTCCGGCACGTCGGCTGCGCCGAGCGGAACGGGTTCCGCTTCGTGCGCCGCGTCCAAGGTTCCTTGCCAGGTCATTTGAAGCAACGTCGCGCGCCGGATCGCCGACAGGCTCGCCGGCGCCTCGATCTCGTCCGGCGTGACGAGCGCCGCCGGCCCGTGTGCGGCGATCAGCTCGCACAGCGCGTCGAACGACGCCGGGCTCGTGTCGTCGATCGCGGCAAACGGCGCGATGGCCGTCGGGAACCGCCGCGCGCGACCCTCGCCAAGCGCAAAGCGGCGCTGCCTGCCCGTGAGCGCATGCCAGACGACCCGGTCGAGCACGTGCGCATCGGCTGTCGCGTTTCCGTTCATGGCGTCCGGCATCGGCGGCTCCTTGGTGGAAGATGGGGAGCCGCACAGAATAATCCCGGACAGGGCGAACAGGTAGCGCTCGCGATACGGTCCGGGACAATACCAATAAAAAAGCGTACGCGATTACATCGCATGCGCTTTATATGGCGGAGATCGGCGAGCGAATTCGCCGTACCGCGCTCAATGGCCGAAATAGATCGAGCGCTCGGCGGTGCGCACCGTGTTGCGGCTGCCGGACTGCGTGGCGCCGCCGGCATCGCTGCCGTAACCGGCTGCCTGCGTGTCGGCCGCGACGGCACCGTGGTCGCGAATCCGGTTCAGCGCCGCCTGGATATTGTCCGGATAGTTCGGATCGTTGGGACGATTCGGCTGGTAGCCGGCTTGCTGCAGCGCGGCCAGTTCCGCACGCACCTGCGCACGCGTGACGGTGCTTTCACTTGCAAAAGCCGGCGCGGCGACGGCGGCCGACACGGCAACGAGAACGGTGGCAATCAGTTGGGTCTTCATCATTTACCTCGACAGGATTCGGGAATTCGGGAGTTGCGCACCACACGCCGACTATCGGCGTCGTTCGCGCGTTCGTTCAATGACCGAAGTAGATCGAGCGTTCGGCGATTCGGGTCGCCGGCCGGCTGCCCGACTGCGTAACAGCGGCGGCATCGCTGCCGTAGCCGGATGCCGACGTATCGGCCGCCACCGCGGGACTCGCGTGAATGCGCGTCAATGCGGCCTGCAGATCGTCCGGGTAGTGCGGATCGTTCGCGCGGCCCGGCCGATAACCGGCTTGTGCCAACTGGACGAGCTCGGCGCGTACCTCGGCGCGGGACACGACGGCTTCGTCGGCGAACGCCGGTGCGGCGGCGGAAGCGGAAACGGCAACGAGAAGGGCAGCGATCAGGCGGGTTTTCATCATGCACCTCGACAAAATGGAATCAGCGATAAAGGGAATCAGGTTCACGTACCGGGCGGGCGCTCAGTGACCGAAGTACACCGAGCGCTCGGCCACGCTGACGACATGCCGGCGGCCGGATTGCGTCGCGGTGTCGCCGTTGCCGCCGTAGCCGGCCGCCGGTGCGTTGGCCGCGACGGCATCGTCGGCGCGGATCTGCGTCAGCGCGGCTTGCAGATCGTTCGGGTAGGTCGCGTCGGTCGCGCGGTTCAGCGGATAGCCGACGTGTTGAAGCTGCGCGAGTTCGGCGCGTACCTGCGCACGCGTCACGGTGGCTTCATTGGCAAACGCCGGAGCGGCAACGGCAGACGAAACAGCGACGAGAAGGGCAGCGATCAGTTGGACTTTCATTTTTTTCACCTCGATGGAAAAGGAATCGGGAATTCGGGAGGGCGGCGCTCGGCCGCCCGATGCAACGCTCAGGCGATCCGGATGTCGACGTCGATGTTGCCGCGCGTCGCCTTCGAATACGGGCAGGTCTGATGCGCAGCGTCGACGATGCGTTGCGCGACGTCGCGCTCGAGCCCCGGCACGCTCACGTTCAGCCGGGCCTGCAGGAAGTACGCGTTACCCGCCGTGCCGAGATCCACTTCGGCGTCGACCGCGAGATCGGCCGGCAGCGTCACCTTCGCGGCGCGCGCCGCAAGCTGCATCGCGCCGATGAAGCAGGCCGACCAGCCGGCCGCGAACAGTTGCTCCGGGTTGGTGCCGGTGCCGGCGCTGCCCGGCGACGACAACTGGATGTCGAGGCGGCCGTCGGAACTGCGCGCGGCGCCGTCGCGGCCCCCGGAAGTCGTATGCGTCTTGCCCGTGTACAGCACTTTGTCGATCTTGCTCATCATTTGCTCCGTCTGTTGGTTTGTCTCAGATGCGATTCGATCGCATGCGACGCAGTTTCCGCCTGACGGCCACCCACGTCAAGCGGATTCGATTAAATCGCATGCGATATTTTGTATTTCAATGTATCCGGATCGTGTAGCGCCTCGCGGGACAAGGCTTTCCGGCGATTCGACATCGATGGCCGGGCATCGACGAACGGCGACCGATTCCGGAAAGGCAGCGGGAGAGCAGGGTAGCCCGCCGATCGACGTTTCCAGAAAGCGAACAGGCTCCTTGTCATTATTTCGCTTTCTACAACGCACCGTCTCTTCTAACCTTGCCGGACCCGATCGCGAGCGGCCCACCCACGGCCAGCGCTCGCACGGACAACGAGCACATTCGAAACGGAGACATTACGTGTCGCGCGCCAGCCCTCTTGCAACGGCCACGGATTCCCGGCCGACCGGAACCCTCGCGAACCTGCGGTCCATCTTCAGCGGATCGGTAGGCAACCTCATCGAGTATTACGACTGGTACGTCTATTCGGCGTTTTCGCTGTACTTCGCGAAGGCGTTCTTTCCGAACGGCAACCTGACCGTGCAATTGCTGAACACGGCGGCCATCTTTGCCGTCGGTTTCATCATGCGTCCGATCGGCGGGTGGCTCGTCGGCATGTACGCGGATCGCAAGGGGCGCAAGGCCGCGCTGCTCGTGTCGGTGCTGGCCATGTGCATCGGCTCGCTGATCATCGGGCTGACACCCGGCTACGACACCATCGGCATCGCCGCGCCCGTGCTGCTGGTCATGGCGCGGCTGCTGCAAGGGCTGAGCCTCGGCGGCGAGTACGCCAGTTCGGCGACCTATCTGAGCGAAATGGCTGCCCCCTCCAGCCGCGGTTTCTATTCGAGCTTCCTGTTCGCGACGCTGTCGCTCGGTCAGTTGCTCGCGATGGGCGTCCTCGTGGTGCTGCAGCAGTTCTTCCTGACCACCGCGCAGCTCGAAAGCTGGGGATGGCGCATCCCGTTCCTGCTCGGATCGCTGCTCGCCTGCAGCGCGATCTTCCTGCGCAGCAACATGAAGGAAACGGCCTCGTTCGAGCAGCATCGCCAGAGCAAGCGTCGCCACGCGTCGCTCGCCGACCTGTTTCGCCACAAGCGCGAATGCCTGATCGTCGCCGGCCTGACGCTCGGCGGCACGGTGGCGTTCTATGCGTACACGACGTACATGCAGAAGTTCCTCGTCAACAGCGCGGGGATGAGCAAGGCCGACGCGTCGATGGTCTCCGTGCTCAGCCTGCTTGCGTTCGTCGCGATGCAGCCGATCTTCGGCAGCCTGTCCGATCGCATCGGCCGTCGTCCGCTGCTGATCGCGTTCGGCATCCTCGGCACGCTGTGCACGGTGCCGATTTTCCAGGCGCTGCGCGGGGTCGAGACGACCGGCAGCGCGCTGGCGCTGATCATCGGCGCGCTGCTGATCGTCAGCCTGTATTCGTCGGTCAGCGCGGTGGCCAAGGCCGAGCTGTTCCCGGTCGGCGTGCGTGCGCTGGGCGTGGGGCTGCCTTACGCGATCACCGTCTCGCTGTTCGGCGGCACGGCCGAGTATGTCGCGCTATGGATGAAGAGCATCGGACACGAAGCGTGGTTCTTCTACTACGTGTCGGGATGCGTGCTCGTGTCGTTGCTCTGCTACCTGTGGATGCCCGACCCGAAGCGCGTCTCGCGCATCGACGAAGCCTGACGGCCACGCGCCCGTTCCCGGCCGCCCGCGCGTGACGCGCGGCGGCCAATCGCGCATCAGCGGAAATCCGCATACTGCCGCACCAGCGACAGCATCGACGGTATCAACCCGCGCACGTCGCCGCGACGCCACTGGAACGCATACTGAAGCGGCGTCAGCGGCGGCTCGCTCGTCAGTTCGACGAGATCGCCGCCCAGGCGCGCACGCGCCCAGTCGACCGGCAGGAAGCCGATGCCGACGCCTTCACTCAACATCCCGGCCACCGCGCTCCAGTTGTTGCACGCGATCCGGCGCGCATGATTGATCCCGCATGCCAGCAGCCAGTCGTCGAGAATGCGCGTCACGCCCGAACCGGACGGCAGCAGTACCAGCGCATGACGGGCGATCAGCGCCGGCGTCAGATCGCGTTCGCTGCCGACCAGCGTCTCGGCCGCCATCCACGCGAACCGCGCTTCCGCCACCGGCTGCGACATCACGCTGCCGCGCGACGAACGGCCGGCGATCACCGCGAAATCCAGCTCGCCGGCGTCGACTTTCTCCTCCAGCGCCGCGCCCACGTCGACATACGGCTCGAGCGCCAGCTTCGGATGCAGCTTCTGGACCGCCGCGACGAAGCGCGGCAGCCACGTGAGCGCCGACAACTCGCCGACGCCGAAGCGCAGCCGGCCGCTCAACCCTTCGTCCCGCGCGACCGATTCCTGCAACGCGGCGACGGACTCGAGCACCCGCACCACGGCGGGCAGCAACGCCTCGCCGTCGTCGGTCAGCACGGCGCGATGGCCGCTGCGGTCGAACAGCGTGCGCTCGACCACCTGTTCGAGTTCGTTGATGCGCTTGGACAACGACGACACCGACAGATGGAGCCGTTGCGCGGCGGTCGAGAAGTTGGCGCAGGTCGCCGCCCAGTAAAACGCGTCGAGTTGCTTGAGAGTCGGAGTCGCCATGATCTTTCGCTTTTATCGAACAAATTCCTTGGAAGATTATCGCTTTTTAAGCGCCTCGCGCGACCCTAAAATTCCCGCATCGATTCGACAACAGGCCGCAGAAATGACCCCGTCCGCCTCATCCCGTCCCGCAGCCAGCCGTCCGCTGGCCGATACGCGACCGCCGCGCGTGCTGCGCAACATGCTGAGCCTCCACGATTTCGAGGCGGCGGCGCGGCGTGTGCTGCCGCGCCCGATCTTCGGCTATGTCAGCGGCGCGGCGGAGGACAACCGCACGCGCGACGACAACCGCGCCGTGTTCGACGAGTACGGATTCGCGACGCGTGTGCTGCGCAACGTTTCGCAACGGCAACAGACGGTCGAGCTGTTCGGACGGCGCTATGCGTCGCCGTTCGGCATCGCGCCGATGGGTATCCATGCGCTGTCGACCTATCGCGGCGACATCGTCTTGGCGCGGGCCGCGCAGCGCGCGGGCATCGCGTCGATCATGAGCGGCTCGTCGCTGATCCCGCTGGAAGAGGTGGCGGCCGCCGCGCCGGGTACCTGGTTCCAGGCGTACCTGCCCGGCGATGCCGATCGTATTGCCGCGTTGCTCGAACGCGTCGCGCGCGCCGGCTACCGCACGCTGGTGATCACGGTCGACATTCCCGTGTCCGCCAATCGCGAGAACAACGTGCGGACCGGCTTCACCACGCCGCTGCGCCCCGGGCCGCGCCTGTTCTGGGACGGCATCACGCGGCCGCGCTGGCTCGCGGGCACCTTCGCCCGGACGCTGCTCGCGCACGGCATGCCGCATTTCGAAAACTCGTTTGCGACACGCGGCGCGCCGATCCTGTCGTCGACCGTGCTGCGGGATTTCTCCGCGCGCGACCATCTCGACTGGGGCCACCTGAAACGGATCCGGCAGGAATGGAAGGGCGAACTGGTGATCAAGGGCATTCTCAGCGTGGACGATGCCGTGATCGCGCGCGACATCGGCGCCGACGGCATCATCCTGTCGAACCACGGCGGCCGCCAGCTGGACGGCGCGGTGTCGCCGATGCGGATCCTGCCCGACGTGGTGCGGGCGCTCGGAGCGGATTATCCGGTGATGATCGACAGCGGGTTTCGTCGCGGGTCGGATGTGCTGAAAGCGGTTGCGATGGGCGCGCGCATGGTGTTCGTCGGGCGGCCGTTCAATTACGCGGCGGCCGTGGCCGGGGAAGCCGGTGTGCTGCATGCGATCGGTCTGCTGCGCGACGAAGTGGACCGGAACATGGCGATGCTGGGCGTCGGGCAATGCAGCGCGTTGACGCCCGACGTGCTGATTCGGAAAAGTGGATCGTCGGCGGCGTAGGTGGCCAGGTCCCAGCCGGACGGGTTCGGCGGACGCTTCGACCGGTTCGCGGCAGGGCAGGTGAATCGAAGGTCCGCGGCTGTTGCCGCGTAAGCCGATGGCGGATGGCCGGTACCCGTCAGCGGGCGGCTGCCTGTTGCGTCTGCTGCTCGGCAAAGCGGCGCTCGACGTTGTGTTCGCGCGAGCGCGTCGACGCGCTATGCGCGAATATCGACGCGTGGTGGGAACGCATCGACGGAACCGGTTTTCCGGTGGTTTAACGCGCCGATCCTTTTATCGAGGAACACGTAGTTGGAGCATATGATGGTGCTATCAGGATAACTTTTCTTATCACAATAGCTCGATTCAGTTTACAAACTGGCCGATTCGAAAACGCGCCGCTGCCGGTCACGAAAACCGCCGATGGCAGCGTCACCACCGGCGAAGGAGGCCGCGTCGTGGCCGACAGGCGCCGCTATCGCGCCGGTTCGCTCTCGCGCCAGCGCACCATCAGCGTATTCGACGGCAACGTTTCGTCGCGCAGCTTGCGCGCGACGTCGACGCCCCCGACCGGCAACCCGTGCGGATCGAGCAGCCCGAGCTGCACGAGCACGCTCGCCTGGTCCCAGTAGATGTGCTCGTTGTAGAGCTTCGGCCCGCGGAATTCGACGACGACGACCATCGGAATCTCCACGCGCTTGCCGGTCGGCGCGACGCCGGGCAGCAGCCAGTCGATCTCCCGGTCGTGCGTAAACGTCAGGATGAACTCGTCCACCATGCGATCGACGCCGACCACGCGCGAGATCGGCGCCATCGCCATGTCGGCCGGGTTGCCGTGGATGAAGTGATGCGTGTAGAAGCGCTTCAGTTCCGTGTACCCGGTGCCGCCCGTCATGGTCGGCACGTGATTCACGTACGGTTCGGGCACCATGGTCCGCATCGTCTCCTCGGGATCGCGCGCGGCGAATTCCAGATGGAAGTGATGATCGGCGAGCGCGCCCAGATCGTAGTCGGGGCCGAGCACCTTGCGAAACACCGCAAGACTGCGTGTGTGCGCGGACATCGCGGCCGCCTTGACGAAGGTCGGCCCGCTACGGCTGAAGGCATGGCCGGCACCGTCGTACGCGTAAAGCTTCAGGTTCGGCTTGCCGTCCAGCGCCGCGCGGATCGCCGTCACGGTCGCGGGCGGATTGAGCGGATCGTCGGCGCCGAAATGCAGTGCGAGCGGGCACGCGATGCGCTCGGCCAGTTCGAGCGACTGCTCGATGCCGACACCGTAATAGCCGACCGCGCAATCGACGTCGCCCTGCGCCGCGGCGAGCCACGCGAGCTTGCCGCCGAGACAGAAGCCGAGCACGCCGACCTTGCCGGTCGATTCGGGCAGCGTGCGCGCATGGGCGATGGTCGCACGGATATCGTCGACGGCGCGGGCCACGTCGAGGCGCGTGTAATAGTCGAAAGCCTTGGCATGGTCGGCGTCCCCGTAACCAAGTTCGATGTTCGGACCGAACGGGTGGAACAGGTCCGGCGCGATGACGACGTAGCCCTCGGCCGCATAGAGATCCGCCACTTTGCGCATCTCGGCGTTCACGCCGAAGATTTCCTGCAGCAAGACGATGACCGGGCCGTGGCCCGCTTCCGGCAGCGCGAGATAGGCGTCGAACGCCGTGTCGCCCCGTTCGATTCTGATGTGCTTCTTCATGGTTGAAGTCCCGATGGAAGAGGGGGGAAGGAATGCGAGCCGAACGGTTCGCTACTGCGCTGCGTGCCGTTCGAACCATTCGCGCGGCGAGCGGCCCTGATCCGGCCCGAGGATCGAAAAACCGCCGTCGACCGGTACGTCGATCCCGGTGATCCACGCGGCATCGTCCGAACAGAGAAACGCGACGACTCGCCCGATCTCGTCGCCGCGACCGACGCGGCCGAGCGCATGCAGCGGCCGGCCGACGCGGTCCGCGACGTCGACCGACCCACCCGCGAGCCGTTCCAGCGACGGCGACCACGTCCAGGCGGGCGACACGCTGACCGCCCGCAGGCCATGCGGCGCCAGCTCCACGGCGAGATTGCGTGTCAGTTGCAGCAGCGCGGCCTTCGACGCCGGATACAGCGCGCGGGCGGCCGCGCCGAACTTGCCGCCGACGCTGCCGAGGTTGACGATCACGCCACCGCGCCGCAGATGCGGCGCGGCCTTCTGCGCGAGGATCGCCGCCGACACGAGATTGACGTCGAGCAGGCGCGACCATTGTTCGCGCGTCGACGCGAGGCCTGCATCGTCGTAGCTGCACGCATTGTTCACGACGATGTCGAGACCGCCGAACGCGGCGAGGGCAATCGCGATCGTGCTGTCGAGTCGCGCGTCGTCGGTGACGTCGGTGTGTGCGAAGCGCGCCGATGTGCCGATCGAGGCGGCCAGCGCGTGGCCGGCCGCGTCATCGAGCCCCGCGATCAGCACGTCGGCGCCTTCGTTCGCGAGGGCGCGCGCGATGTCGGCGCCGAGTCCCTGCGTCGCGCCGGTGACGATCGCGACCTTGCCCGCGAGGCGTGCGCGCGTGCCAGCCGGGCTCGTCTGCGAGGACGCTTCGGAAGCGTGCGAGACGTTCATGTGCCCTCCGTGTGCGACGCGTGGCCGAACAGCTCCGCCACGCTGGAAATACCCGCGATCAAGCGCATCGACTCGAGCGATGCATCGTGCTGCCGACGATCCGCGCACGCGCAGGCGTCGGCCGCGACGGTCACGCGATAGCCGAGATCGGCGGCATGGCGCACGGTCATTTCTACGGTCGAGTGCGTGGCGACGCCGGCAACGATCAGGTGACGCACGTCGTGCGCCGCGAGGATCCGTTCCAGCGGCGTACCGATGAAGCCGCTCGTGCACTGGTGATGGATGACATGGTCGAGCGCGCGCGCCGGATCGGGTTCGAGCGTCGGGTAAAACTGCGCGCCCCAGCTGCCGTCGCGTAGCGCGCCGAGCTCGGCCGTGCGCACGAAAATCGGTGCATTGCGCGGCAAGTCCGCGTAATCCTCGCGGAAGGCGATGCGGACATGCGCGATCGGCAAGCCGAGCCCGCGCGCGCCGGCCAGCAGCGCGCGGGCCGCGTCGAGCACCGCCGCGCGGTCGGGCCGGTCCGCGTCGAAGCCGACGCGAATCTTGCCGCGCGGATCGAGCACGTCGTTCTGGTAATGCAGCGCGATCACGGCGGTGCGCGCAAGCGGTATCGACGGCGATGCGGCGTTCACACGAATACCTCCAGGTTCGCGAGCGCATCGGTCGAGTTGATGAGATCGACGCGCTTCAGATAGATCTTCCAGTCCGGGCCGCGCGTATCGAGCTTGTGCGTGACGAGCCCGGCGAGCGTGCGCTGCCCGATGCGCCATTCGTTGACGATCAGCGTCGAGTGGACCACCAGCCGGCCGGCCGCATCGCGGCCGTCGACGATCACGTTGCCGACGATGCGCGCGGTGCGCGTCGACGGCTGCTGCGACCAGTTGCGCCGGTTCGTCACGCGGGCCGCGCGCACTTCGCGCAGCGTCGCATCCTCCCAGAAGAGCGAGATATGGTCGCGCGGGCTGGTCTGGCCCGGCTCGTGCGGCAGCCAGTACATGCCGTCGGGCGTCCACAGGTCGAGCCATGCGTCGAATGCGCGCGTATCGAGCAGCCGCGCCTCGCGAAACAGAAACTGTGCCGCCTGCGCGTGCAGCGCCGCGTCGGCGGCGAGGGCAGGGGCGTCGACCGCGACGGTCGACAGGTCGAAAGCCGGATCGTGCAGCATCAGGCGTCTCCTGCGCGCGTGCGCGCGGGTGGGGCGGCCTCGTCGACCATGAAGCGTTTCCACGCGGCGAACTGGTTGCGCATCGGCAATTCGCTGGTGCCGTTGATCGACACGAAGCCGTCGTCCGTCGCGCGATCCGTGCCCGCGTAGCGATGCATGCTCACCCACTCGCCGCCGCGGGTCTGATTGCCTTCCTGGCAGCGTGCGTAGACTTCGACGTCGTCCGGCATCACGTTCGACGACGGCGAATTGATCACGTTCGCGTAGGTCAATGCGCGATCGAACACCGCGTCGGGTGCACCTTTCAGGCGAAACAGCTGGATTTCAACCAGTGTCCGGTCCACCGCGATCGGACGAATCACGCGGAACTGCTGAAACACCGTATGCGGGGAACCGCTGCCGTAGATCACGGTGTTGTGGCGATTCATCCCGAGAATCCGGCGTGCGCGTTCGTCGCCATAAGCCTGCGCGAGCACCGCGAAATGCGCGTTCGACACCGAATCGCGTTCGGCCGCCGCCGGATCGAAAATCCCTTCCATGTAGCCGTGGCCGTATGCGTAGGCGCACAGTTCCAGTTTTTCCCAGAATTCGTACGGCTCGCCGTTGCCGTCCATGATGAGCAGCTCGAACGGCATCGCGCCCATTTCCTCGGCCTGCGCGCGGGCCGACATCACCGACGATTCATGCGTGACCGGCGCATGCATCGTGTCGTGCAGGTTCTCGTAGAACACTTTCCAGTTCGAGCGCTGCAGGACGCGGAACACGCCCCCCGTGACCTCGACCTCGCCGACCGGGGAACGGTCGCACAGATTGTCGATCGACGACACGACGCCATTCAGGAAGGTCCGCAGATCCGGGCCGTCGTCGCTCTGGCTCGCGAACACGAAGCCGCGATAGCTGTCCACGCGCGCGACGCGGCGCATCGAGAAATCCGGATGCTTCGGGTCGAAGCAGGTGTTCTGCAGGCCGTTGCGCAGCGGCGCCGACAGGTGCGTGCCGTCGTGCCTGAAGGTCCAGGCATGATACGGACACCGGAAGAATTTCCCGACCGAGCCGTCGCCGTCGGGTACGACTTTCGCGCCCTTGTGCGGACACCGGTTGTAGATCACGTGGATCGTGCCGTCGGATGCACGCACCATCACCACGTCCTGGTCGCCGATACGCGTCGTGTGATAGTCGCCGGCCGTCTTGACCTGGCTCTCGTGGCCGACGTAGATCCACGCACGACCGTAGATCCGTTCCATTTCCAGCGCGAAGATCGCGGGATCGGTATAGAGGCGCTTGTGCACGCTGTCGGGGCGCACCAGCCCGGCCAGCGTCTCGTTGGTAACGCTCATGGGGTTTCCTCGATGGGAAGGGTCAAAGATCCAGCACGAGATGCGCGCCGTGCGCGCGCGACACGCATGGACAGAACGCGCCGCTCGCGTGGTCGTCGTCGCTCAGGCAGATGTCGCGGTGATCGGGATCGCCGTCGAGCAAGCGCACCGCGCACACGCCGCAATCGCCGCGCCGGCAGTCGTAGAGCGGATCGAGGCCGGCTTCGATCATCGCGTCGAGAATCGACGTGCCGGGCGGCACGTTCAGCACGTGCCCCGAGCCGGCGAGACGCACTTCGACCGTGGCGTTTTCCGCCGTCGCGACCGGCGCGGCAAAGCGTTCGCAGTGCAGCGCGTCGTCGCGCCAGCCAAGATGCCGCGCGGCCGCGAGCGTCGCCTCGATGAGCCCGGCGGGCCCGCACACGTACAGATGCGTGCCGCGCTCGGGCGCGCCGATCGCGTCGGCCAGCGGCAGGCCGCGCGACGGTTCGCCGTCGTCGAACCAGCATGTCGCACCCGGTAGCGCGGCAACCTCGTCGCGATAGGCCATCGACACGGCATCGCGCGCGGCGTAGTGCAGCGTGAACGGCCGCCCGCTGCTCGCCAGTTCGCGCGCCATCGCGAGAATCGGCGTGATGCCGATGCCGCCGGCCACGAGCAAGTGCCGGCGTGCGTGCGCGACGAGCGGAAAATCGTTCCGGGGCGGATCGATGTCGAATTCGTCGCCGGGCGCACAGGCGTGCATCCACTGCGAACCGCCGCTGCCGGCCGCTGCGTGCAGCACCGCGATTTCGTAACGGTCGATCGAATCGGCGCGGCCGCCGGCGTTCACGAGCGAATATGCACGCCGTTGCGAACGAGGGGAGAGGGGCACGTGCACGCCGATATGCGCGCCGGCCGTGAACCCGGGCAGCGGGCCGCCGTCGGCGGCGACGAGATGCAATCGGCGGATTGCGGGCGTCAGCGCATCGATGCGCTCGACGCGAATTCTGAGCGGGGACATCCAGCGGCTCCGTTGAATTCAGAGGAGCCCACTGTATGCGGGCGAATGTGCCGCGAATATCCGGCGAGCGCAGCGCCTGTCCGGCGCGCGCAGAATTTCCGCTCAGCCAGCGGACTGGCGCGCGCGCCGCAACGTATCCGACGGCGATTCCCGAAACGTTTCGCGGTACAGGGCGGCGAAGCGGCCCAGATTCGCGAAGCCGCAACGGAGCGCCACGTCGGCCACGCGGTCACTTTCGCGGCCTTGCAGCAATCGGTCGCGTGCGCGTTCGAGACGCCGTTCGCGGACCAGCTGCATCGGGCTGCCGCGCGAGAAACGCTGGAACCCGTCGAGCAGCGTACGCACCGGCACGTCGGCCGCCAGCGCGATATCGGCCAGCGTGATCGGCTCGCACGCGTGCTCGTCGATATAGGCTTCCGCGCGCTTGACCGTGCGCGGCACGAGCGCCGTTCCGCCGGGCCGCGTCTGGCAGTGATGCGGCTGCCCGGCGAGCAGGAGCGAGATCACGAGCCGCTCGAATTCGAGTGCGATACGGCGGTCGCGCTGCGCGAGCGCGACCGTCTCCGGCGACGACGCCATGACGCGCAACTGCATCAGCCACGGCAAGAGTTCGGAGCGGGAGAGATCGAGCACCGGCTCGATCTGCAGATGGTCGTAGCCGGTGTGAGCCAGGATCGCGCGCTTGTCGACGCGCACGAAGAACTGCTCGCAGTCGCGGGAGAACGTGCCGCCGAAATGGCTGGCCGGGCTGACGATGACGCCCTGCGCCGGCCCGATGATCACGCGCCGGCCGCCGACGCTCACGTCCGCATAGCCGCCGAGGCTGAGGATCGCGAGATAGTAATCCTCGATTTCCCCGACATCGACGCCCATCGCGACGTCGTAACCGATCGTGCCGAACCCGACGCTGTCGATCCGCACGTAGTCCATGTACGCGGAATAGCCGCCACGCGAGCTGCCAGGGATGAGTCGATGCGGCTGCAGCACCGCGGCGATCCGTTCACGCGTGTCGTCGATATCGACCGATTCGAAATAGCGGTATCGACGGAGCAGGGTCGGCTCAATCGGCAAGGAAGCATTGGGCATGGCGAATCTTCTTTGCGTATGCGGGGAAACCCGGGGCGCGACATCGAACGATCGCCGTTGTTTTCCGGGGCACGTTCACTGTACACGTTTGCGACAAGGTCAATAAAACGGCCAATATCGGCCTCCGGATACTTGCGGGAATCGGACAGGCAGCCGTGTGAGGTTGCGTTTATTGGCTGGATATCGGCCGGATGGTGAGCGTCGGCGGACGTCATATTCGCTCGGGTCGCCACACGCGCCGGACGATGCCGGCGGAAATCCTCACGTTCGCGTGGGAATGGATGGCGACTTCATCCTGCGTCCGTGTGGCGTCGCCTGATCACGACGAAACCGAGCGCATGAAGACGATGCCGGGCGCTTGGTCGCGAGTTGGGATCGGCCCGAGGTCGGTCGCGTGATTGGATGCGACGAGTAGCGACGCTGGATAGCTTGCGACGGGTCGAAAAGCGGACATTTCAATCTAGCTACTACAACATATGTCGTAGCCATTTCAAGATGTCGTAGCGGCGGCTAAATAGAAATGTCGTGTTTTGAAGGGTTCAGGGTTCGTCTCTTTCGGGTTACAGATTTCGCGGAGTCGAAGAGCGGAGCTTGAACGGGCAGG
>NZ_JACCQB010000063.1:0-36782 GCF_015712265.1 Burkholderia sp. 9777_1386
CACATGGCGCTCAAAGAGCTAACACCGGGTGAATTCGCCCGGCAATACAGCCTTCGGCCCACGGCCGAAGGCTCATGAAAGACCGAACACTAACGCTCGGTACTGTCCAAGAAATCCAAGCGGTTCACAGCCCTTGGCCGCTTAGATTTTAACCGTCCAACTTCGTGGGGTCAGTTCAGACCGGGCGGCCGCTTTACCTACTTCACCGCAAACAGCGTCAGGTTCATGAAGATCTTGAACGCATAGCCGAGCGTGACCGCGCCGATCACGCCGCCCGCCCACAGGACGACGAACCACATCCAGCCGCGCATCCGCGGCCGCGGCGCCACGGTCGGGCGATCGGCGGAATCAGTGGTGGTAGTAATGCTGGTCTTCATGGCGCACCTTGCCTCGGAATACCCAGTAACCCATCGTCGTGTAGGCGATGATGATCGGGAGGATAACCGCTGCGCCGACCAGCGTGAAGGTCTGGCTCGAACGCGGCGCAGCCGCTTCCCAGATCGTCATCGTCTGCGGAATCGCATACGGGAACAGCGTGACGAGCAGGCCGACGTAGCCGAGCAGCACCAGCGCCAGCGCGAGCACGAACGGCGTCATGTCGTGCCGGTCGCGCACCGCGCGACGCATCCACGCCGCGCACGCGGCGACCAGGAACGGCACCGGCAGCAGGCGCCAGAACAACCCCGAATCGAACCAGCGCTGCGCGATGGCCGGGTCCTGCAGCGGCGTCCACAGGCTGACGATCGCGATGAAGCCGAGCAGCACGACGGTCAGCGGCCACACGACGCGATGCAGGCGGCGCTGCAGGTCGCCTTCGGTCTTCGCGACGAGCCAGCAGCAGCCGAGCAGCGCATAGGTCACGATCAGGCCGAGGCCGGTCAGCAGGCTGAACGGCGTGAGCCAGTCGAACGCGCCGCCGGCATACACGCCGTCCCTCACGTCGATGCCCTGCAGGAACGCGCCGAGCGCGATGCCCTGGAACAGCGTCGCGCCGGCCGAGCCGCCGATGAACGCGAGATCCCACAGCTGTTTCGTGCGGCGCGCCTTCGCGCGGATCTCGAACGACACGCCGCGGAAGATCAGGCACACCAGCATGAAGATCAGCGGCAGGTACAGCGCCGACAGCACGGTCGAATAGACGACCGGGAACACCGCGAACAGCCCGGCGCCGCCGAGCACGAGCCACGTTTCGTTGCCGTCCCACACGGGTGCGACCGTGTTCATCATCAGGTCGCGTTCCTTCTCGTCCGGGAAGAACGGGAAGACGATGCCGATGCCGAGGTCGAAGCCGTCGAGCACGACGTACATGAAAAGCCCCAATGCGATGATCGCGGCCCAGATTACGGTGACGTCCATAGGTTTTCTCGTAAGCGAAAGGAATGGGCTCAGACGGTCTCGATCAGCTCGTCGACGGCCGACATCGGGCGGCGCGCGGTGTGATCGGGGCGCGTATCGGGTTCGTCGTCGTGCTTGACGTCGGGCAGCGCGGGGCCGGCCTTCATCAGCTTCAGCATGTAGTACACGCCGGTGCCGAACACGAGGAAGTACACGATCACGAACGTCATCATCGACAGGCTGACCTGCTGCACCGACAGCGGCGACACGGCTTCCGCAGTGCGCTTCACGCCATACACGACCCACGGCTGGCGGCCGGCTTCGGTCGTCACCCAGCCCGCGAGCAGCGACACGAAACCGGTCGGGCCCATCGCGAGCGCGAAGCGCTGGAACCCCTTCGATTCATACAGGCGGCCGCGGCGGCGCAGCAGCCAGGCGAGCGCGGCGAGGCCGATCATCGCGAAGCCGAGGCCGACCATGATCCGGAAGCTCCAGAACACGACCGTCGAATTCGGGCGGTCTTCCGGCGGAAAGTCCTTCAGACCGCGGATCTCGCCGTCCCAGCTGTGCGTGAGGATCAGGCTGCCGAGGTGCGGCACCTTCACCGCGTAGCGGGTCGTTTCCGCTTGCATGTCCGGAATGCCGAACAGGTTCAGCGCGGTACCGCCCTTTTCGGTTTCCCACAGCCCTTCGATCGCGGCGATCTTCGCGGGCTGGTGCTTCAGCGTGTTGATGCCGTGCTGGTCGCCGATCACGGCCTGCAGCGGCGCGAGCACGAGCAGCAGCCACAGCGCCATCGAGAACATCTTTTTCACGCCCTTGTCGCGGCGACCCTTCAGCAGGTGCCACGCACCCGTCGCGGCCACCACCAGCGCGGCGACGATGAACGCGGCGATCGCCATGTGGAACAGGCGGTACGGGAACGACGGGTTGAAGATGATCGCGAACCAGTCGGTCGGCACGACGCGGCCGTCGACGATCTCGAAACCCTGCGGCGTCTGCATCCAGCTGTTCGATGCGAGGATCCAGAACGTCGAGATCAGCGTGCCGATCGCGACCATCAGCGTCGCGCCGAAGTGCGCGCGCGGGCTCACGCGGTTCCAGCCGAACAGCATGATGCCGAGGAAGCCGGCTTCGAGGAAGAACGCGGTCATGACCTCGTACATCAGCAGCGGGCCGGTGACGGCGCCGGCGAAGCTCGAGAAGCCCGACCAGTTGGTGCCGAACTGATAGCTCATCACGACGCCGGAGACGACGCCCATCCCGAACGCGACCGCGAAGATCTTCGACCAGAACAGGCAGAGCGTTTTGTAGTACTGCTTGCCGGTCTTGAGCCAGCGATATTCGAGCACGGCGATGAAGCTGGCGAGGCCGATGCTCAGCGCCGGAAAGACGATGTGAAAGGAGACGGTGAACGCGAATTGCAGGCGGGCCAGATCGAGGGCCGAAAGTGCGGTGTCCATACCAGATGACCGAGGCTGACGATACCCGCCGGCGGGTGCCGGCGGACCCCGGCGGACAGGCGTCGGGGTTGGCTGGAGTATGTGCCGCGATGTTGCACCGCGAAATGCGCCAACTCGTCGCAGATGTCCAGTCCGTCGCGCGCGATTTCGGGATAAATCGTTGATTCGTATCAAGAACGTCGTTCGCGGCGCGCGCGGTCGCGGCGTGGCGGTCTGACGCACGTGCGTCAATATGGCGCGTCGCGTCATCGGAACGGTTTTGCGCAGACGAAAACCGTGTGCCGGGACGGCGATCGGTTTCGATGCGTTAAACGCGTAACGCGAGCGTTCGAACGGGCGGGGCGTCTGTGACACGGGTAACGTCGCGCAACATTCGCGCGCCGGCCCGTAATGGATCCCCGAGCGCGTGCGGCGTAGCGTTCGGGATGCCTGGTTCGGATCGCCGAACCGGCCTGCCGGAGAACGTGACGTGAATGGATTGAAGCTCGCGCTGGGCGCGGCGGCCGCGCTCGCGGTCGCGACGGGCGGCGTGGCGCATGCCGCCCGGGTCGGGGTCTATATCGGCCCCGGCTACCCGTATTACGCCCCGGTCGTCCCTGCGCCGTACTACTACCCGCCGCCCGTCGTCGCGGTGCCGGTCGCTCCGCCGCCGCCGCCCGAGTATGTCGAGAAGGGGCAGCCGCAGGACGGCGGCGACGCGGACCTCTGGTACTACTGCGACGCGTCGAAGCATTACTACCCGCATGTGAAGACCTGCAAGTCGGGCTGGCGCGCGGTGCCGGCGCGGCCGCAATGACGGAGGCGCGACGATGAACACCGTATTTCGACCGCTGCGAGTGCCGGCCGTTCTGGCGCTGGCCGCGCTGCTCGGCGCGTGCGCCTACCTGCCGAGCGGGCCGAGCGTGATGGCGCTGCCGGGCACCGGCAAGTCGTTCGACCAGTTCCGCGCGGATGACGGCAGTTGCCGGCAGTATGCGTTCCAGCAATCGGGCGGCGTGAGCGCCGGGCAGGCGTCGACCGCGAGCGCGGTCGGCAGCGCGGCCGTCGGCACCGCGCTCGGCGCGGCGGCCGGCGCCGCGTTCAACGGCGGCACCGGCGCGGCGGTCGGCGCGGGCGCGGGGCTGCTCGCGGGCAGCGTCGTCGGTGCGGGCGCCGCGCAGGGTTCGGCCTACGACGTCCAGCGCCGCTACGACTATGCGTATCTGCAGTGCATGTATGCGACCGGCAACCGTGTGCCGGTGCCGGGCGGCATGAGCGGGGGGAGCGGCGGCGGGTATGGCGGTAGCGGATACGGCACGGCGCCGCGCGCGGCGCCGCCGATGCCGCCGGCGGGCGTCCAGCCGCCGCCGCCGCGATACTGATCCGCGCGATCGCGTGCCTCCATCGGCACGCGCTGCGTGAATTGCGTACACTCTGAGTCTCGTTTTCGGCAGGGCCGGACGCAGGGATGCCGGCTCGCGTTTTCTCAGGGCACAGCGATGATCGATTTACGCAGCGATACCGTGACACGTCCGAGCCAGGCGATGCTGGCTGCAATGACCGCCGCCGAAACCGGCGACGACGTCTGGGGCGACGACCCGACCGTCCTGCGCCTGCAGGCGGTGACGGCCGAGCGGGCCGGCAAGGAAGCCGGCCTGTTCTTCCCGAGCGGCACGCAGAGCAACCTGGCCGCGCTGATGTCGCATTGCGAGCGCGGCGACGAGTACATCGTCGGCCAGCTCGCGCACACCTACAAGTACGAAGGCGGCGGCGCGGCCGTGCTCGGCAGCATCCAGCCGCAACCGATCGAGAACGCGCCGGACGGCACGCTGCCGCTTGCGAAGATCGCCGCGGCGATCAAGCCGCTCGACAATCACTTTGCCCGCACGCGCCTGCTCGCGCTCGAAAACACGATCGGCGGCCAGGTCTTGCCGGAAGGCTATGTGCAGGAAGCCGTCGCGTTCGCGCGCAGCCGCGGGTTGTCCACGCATCTCGACGGCGCGCGCGTCTGCAATGCGGCGGTTGCATCGGGTCGCCCGATCGCCGCGCTGTGCGCGCCGTTCGACACCGTGTCGATCTGCTTCTCGAAAGGGCTCGGTGCACCGGTCGGCTCGGTGCTGGTCGGCAGCCGTGCGCTGATCGAGCGCGCGCAGCGCTGGCGCAAGGTGCTGGGCGGCGGGATGCGGCAGTCGGGCATTCTCGCGGCGGCGTGCCTGTATGCGCTCGATCACAACGTCGAGCGGCTCGAGGACGATCACGCGAATGCCGCGCATCTCGCCGAAGGGCTCGCGCGCATCGACTCGGTGAAGGTGCTGTCGCATGCGACGAACATGGTGTTCGCGCAATTCCCCGAAGCCGATTGCGCGCCGCTCGAGGCATGGCTCAAGGAACGCGGGATTCTCACGCAGATGCTGTATGCGTCGCGCTTCGTCACCCACTGCGACGTGTCGCGCGCGGACATCGACACGTTCCTCGGCGCGGTCGGCGAGTACTTCTCGCAGCGGCGCGCGTGAAGCGGAGTGCGTCGGCCGGCGACGGGCCGGCGCGACGTGGCATGACGCAGGACGCGGAGGGTTGACGCGGCGCGTCGTCGGTCGATCGTTGCCGTGCCGGCGGATTACGCCTGCCGCGGCGTGTCGGCGGGCGGCGTGCCGTCGTGGAACAGCGATTTCAGCTGCGTGCGCAGTTCGGCGCTGTCGGTGTGCTGGTGGACCGAGACCGCGTGTTGCACGGCGGCCTCCAGCAGTTCGTTGTCGGAGTCGGCGGAAATCGCGACCGAGCAATGCATCGCGCTGGGAAACTCGCGGCAATCGATATAGCGGCGGGACATGATGTTCTCCTCACATGAAAGGGAACGGCCGGACCTGGACGATCGGCCGCGCGGCGCGTTCGCGAGGCCGATGGAAAAAGTATAGGCGGCGCGGCCGACTTTCTCGTCGGAGTGCGTACCGCGCCGGCCGACCGTATCGATCGCCGGCGCGGCTGCCGGCGCGTTACGGCAGCGGCGCGAGCAACCGGCGCGCCGCTTCGACGACCCGCTCCGACAGCGACGCCATCGTCGGCGACTGCACGGTCCACGCGTGCCAGTACAGCGTGACGTCGGTCGGATGCGCGGGCGCGAGATCGACGAGCCCCTGCGTATCGAGCGGCGCGGTGCCGATCAGCGGCTCTGGCACCATCGCGTAGCCGAGCGCGTGCCGCACGGCCGCGAAGTGCGCATGAGTGCCCGGCACGTAATGGCACGGGTAGGCGCCGTCCGGCAGCCCGAACTTCTCCTTCAGAAACGACGATTGCAGCGTGTCGCGCCGCGAATACGCGACGACGGGGGCCTTGCGTGCGCTCGTGCGGTTCAGCCCGCGCGGAAACCAGCGCACCGCGAACGCGGCGGCCGCGAGCAGCCGGTAGCGCATCGTGCCGAGCGGCGTCGCGATGCAGCCGCGCATCGGCTTCGGCTCGGTCGTCACGCAGCCGACCGCCATTCCGCTTTCCAGCAGCGCGAACGTGTGATCCTGATCCTCGACGATCAGCTCGAACAGGATCCGTTCGCCGGCGAGCACGGACGTCAGCGCGGGCAGGAACCAGGTCCCGAGGCTGTCGGCGTTCAGCGCGATCGTCACGGAGATCGGCGATTCGCGTTCGGTCGCGAGCGTGCTCTGCAGGTCGGCCTGCAGCAGCGCGACGCGGCGCAGGTGCTGCAGCACGCGCTGTCCGGCCACGGTCGGGCGGCACGGCCGCGTGCGCAGCACGAGCGGCGTGCCGAGGCTCGCTTCCAGCGCGCGGACCCGTTGCGTGACGGCGGACGCGGTCACGTGCAGGCGCACGGCCGCCTGCTCGAAGCTGCCGGTGTCGGCGACGGCCAGCAGCGCGGCGGCCTGCTTCGGATCGATCGTCATCGACATGTCGGGGGCATTCCTGTGAGCGGAGACGAGAACAGGCCGTAGTGTAAGGCAGCGTGGGCCGCCGTCCCGGCGCGGCGAATCGTCCCGCCGTGGGATTCGTCGTCGGAATCGGTTGCCGCGAATGGGGGCGCGGCGGCGCGGGCATTTTGATCTACGCTGTATGCATGCGCGAAACGCGGCGGCGATGTCGTCATGCCGATGCCGGTGCCCGACGACGACAGGCGGCACATGAGCCCGGCTGCACTCCACTGAAGAACAAGCGACGGAGCAACCGAGCCATGATCTTCCGGCAACTTTTCGACCCGCAATCGTCGACGTACACGTATCTGCTCGCCGATAGCGCATCGCGCGAGGCGCTGTTGATCGATCCGGTGTTCGAGCAGGTACGCCGCGACGCGGCGCTGCTCGACGAACTCGGGCTGCGGCTCGTCGCGACCGTCGACACGCACGTGCATGCCGATCACGTGACGGGCGCCTGGCTGCTGAAGCAGCGCACCGGCAGCGCGATCGCGATCTCGGCCGCGAGCGGCGCGCAAGGCGCCGACCGCTACCTGAACGACGGCGACCGCTGTGCGTTCGGTTCACGCTACCTGACCGTGCGCGCGACGCCCGGCCACACGAGCGGCTGCATCAGCCTCGTGCTCGACGACGAATCGATGGCGTTCACCGGCGATTGCCTGCTGATCCGCGGCACCGGCCGCACCGACTTCCAGCAGGGCGACCCGCGCGCGCTGTATCGCGCGGTGCACGGCCGGCTCTTCACGCTGCCGGCCGCGTGCCTGCTGTACCCGGCGCACGACTATCGCGGGCTCACGGTGACGAGCGTCGGCGAGGAGCGGCGCTTCAACCCGCGCCTCGGCGGCGATCTCAGCGAGGACGATTTCGCGGGCTACATGCGCAACCTCGGGCTCGCGCATCCGCGTCAGATCGACGTCGCGGTGCCGGCGAACCTGCAGTGCGGGGTCGCCGCGAACGCGCCCGATGCGCAGGCGGCAGCCGACTGGGCGCCGCTCGTCTATACGTTCGCCGGCTTCTGGGAAATCGATCCGCAATGGCTCGAGGATCATCTGCCGGCCGTGCAGGTCGTCGACGTGCGCGAGCCGGACGAATTCACCGGTCCGCTCGGCCATCTGCCGGGCGCGACGCCGATCCCGCTCGGCGAACTGGCCGCGCGCACCGGCGAGATCGCGCGCGACCGGCCGGTCGTGACCGTATGCCGGGCCGGCGGGCGCTCCGCGCAGGCGACCGTGATCCTCAGGAAGGCCGGCTTCGACGCGGTCGCGAATCTCGGCGGCGGGATGCTGCGCTGGCGCGCGGAAGGGCGTGTCGTGATGGACGGCCGATCGTAGCGGCCCAGCCAGTCCCTCGAAAAAATGTCGGACCGATGTCGAAACGGCCGGGCGCCGTTCGTCGTCAAGGTATCCGATCACGTGGCGCCGCACGCCGCGGCGCCGAAACCCAGAGAGACCCCACGATGATGCCGACGCTTTACGCCCATCCCTTTTCGTCATACTGCCAGAAGGTGCTGACCGCGCTATACGAGAACGGCACGCCGTTCGACTATCGCGTGCTCGCGCACGACGACCCGAAGCCGATGCAGGAACTGGCCGCGCTGTGGCCGCTGAAGCGCTTCCCGGTGCTCGTCGACGCGGGCCGCACGGTGATCGAGGCGACGATCATCATCGAATATCTCGGCCTGAACCATCCGGGCCCGGTGCGCCTGCTGCCCGACGATCCGCGCGCCGCGCTCGAGGTGCGGACGATGGACCGCTTCTTCGACAACTACGTGGCGACGCCGCAGCAGAAGGTCGTGTTCGATGCGCTGCGGCCGGAAGCCGAGCGCGATGCGCGCGGGGTGGCCGATGCGCGCGCGATGCTCGACACGTCGTATGCGTGGCTCGACAGGACGATGGCCGAGCGCGAATGGGCGGCCGGCGACCATTTCAGCCTCGCCGATTGCGGCGCGGCGCCGTTCCTGTTCTACGCGGACTGGACGCACCGGATCGATCCGGCGTTCGCGAACGTGATCGCGTACCGCCAGCGTCTGCTCGCGCGGCCGTCGTTTGCGCGGGCGGTCGACGAGGCGCGGCCGTATCGTTCGTTCTTTCCGCTCGGTGCACCCGATCGCGACTGACGGGTGCGGCCGTCGCACGGCGCGCGGCCGCGGCGCATGGCCGGCATCGCGCGCCGGGGCGACGGAACGACAGCAGCAGCACCATTGCGCGGCGGCCCGTCACATCGTGCGCGTGGCCGACTGCGCGAGCGTCAGCAGTTCGTCGAACTGCGTGATCAGCTCGAAGCACAGCAGGAACGCGAGCGTATAGGCGGGCGCGGGGAAGCGCCGGATCATCTCCAGCACCCGCGGCGCGAAGCGCGACCGGATCGCGTCGCGCGTCAGCAGCCACGCGATCGCGATGCCGATCGCCGCGCCCGCGATCAGGTCGGTCGGATAGTGAAAGCCGAGATACGCGCGCGGCAGGCAGATGAACACGACCGAATACAGCAGCGCGACGATGCCGACGCGGCGCGCGATGATGAAGATGCCGGTCGCGATCGCCATCCACAGCATCGCGTGATCGCTCGGAAACGAACTCCATGTCTGCAGCGTCGCCGCGCGCAGTCCGGCCGACGGAAAGTGCAGGTGCAGGTCGGGGTTGTAGATCGGCCGTACGCGGAACGGCAGCACCTGGGCGAGCACGCGGCCGACGGCGAGCGCGACGAGCCCGCTCGCGACGGTGGCGACGACCCGTTCGCGTTGCCGTTCGCGGTTAGGGCCGGGCTGGAACCACAGCCAGCACAGCACGGGAACGAGCACGAAGCCCTTGAACGTGTAGAGGCCCGCGATCACGCGGATCGCGTGATTCATCAACGGGCCGAACGTCACGTGGGTGAGGAAGATCTGGATCGTGGTGTCGAAATCGTTCATGTCCTGTGCGACCCGGGCGGACGCGCAGCGCATGACGGGCGGCCGGCTGGATCGGAAAGCGCGCTCGCACGGAGCGCAACGGGGGGCAAGTATGTCACCCGTTATTTCGAAGAAAATGCGAAAAAATACCGGGAATCCCCTGACGCACCGGGCTCGGTGGTGGGGCCGGATGGCAACGCGCCGTGCGGTGCGGCAGGGTCGAATCATCCGATGTTTGCGTGCGGACCTGCACGAACGCCGGAAAAATATTTGGGTAAACTGGACAATTCGCCCGGCCGGTGCGGACCTTGCGCCGGATGAACGATTGCCGTGCCGGAATGGTATGAAGCTGCCGGGCGGCGCGGCGTCATGCGCGTCGATCAAAAATATAAAAAAAGCGGGCAAGCCTCGTGGGCTTGCCCGCCGGTGCTACGCGACGCCCGATCTCAGTTGCGCCACATCCGCACGACGAGCGCGGCCAGCGACGTCGCGACGGCCAGCGCGGTCACCGCATTCCAGCCCAGTTGCGCGAGCAACGAACTGCCGAGCGCGGCGCCGGCCGCCATCCCGATGAACATGCCGACGAACAGCACCGCGTTGAGGCGGCTGCGCGACGCGGGATCGATCCGGTAGACGATCGACTGGTGCGCGATCAGCGTCGCCTGCACGCCCAGATCGAAGCCGATCGTCGCGACCGCGAGCAGGACGAGCTGCGCATGCGGCGACATCAGCGGCGCGGCGGCCATCGACGCGAACGACGCCGTCGCGATGCCGATCCCGATGCGCGTGACGCGCTCGGGGCCGTGATGGTCGGCCAGGCGTCCGGCAATCGGCGCGGCCAGCGCGCCGGCGGCGCCCGCAAGGCCGAACGCACCGGCGGCCGCGCTGCCGAGATGGAACGGCGCACCGTGCAGCATCACCGCGAGCGTCGACCAGAACGCGCTGAAGCCGACGGCCAGCAGCCCCTGCGCGAGGGCGGCGCGGCGCAGTGCCGAATGCTCGCGCCACAACGCGCCGAGCGAGCCGATCAGCGCGCGATACGGCAGCTGCGTGGTCGGCGCGAAACGCGGCAACCCGCGTGCGGCCACGGCGCCGATCGCGGCGACGCTGACCGCCGCGAGCGCGAACATCGCGCGCCAGCCGGCCGTCTCGGCGATGAACCCGGCCACGACGCGCGACAGCAGGATGCCGAGCAGCAACCCGGTCATCACCGTGCCGACGATGCGGCCGCGATGCGCGTCGTGCGCGAGCGTCGCGGCGGCCGGCACGACGTCCTGCGCCATCGTCGCGGCGAGGCCGATCGCGAAGCTCGCCGCGAGCAGCAGCCCGAGCGATGGCGCGACGGCCGCCAGCAGCAGCGCGACGACCAGCGCGGCGGCCTTGGTGACGATCACGCGGCGTCGGTCGAAGCGGTCGCCGAGCGGCGCGAGCAGCAGGATGCCGAGTGCATAGCCGAGCTGCGTGAGCGTCGGCACGAAACCGATCGCGCGCGCCGACGCGCCGAGATCGGGGGCGAGCGCGCCGAGCATCGGCTGCGCGTAGTAGAGCGGGGCGACGCCGAGGCCGGCGGCGGCCGCGAGCAGCAGCACGAGCCGGCGATCGGGCATCGAATGGGCGGCCGGATGGGCCGGAGCGTGCGCCACGCGGGGCGCGGTATCGAGACGGGCAGGGGTGGACATCGCGTACATCCTCGGTTGAAGAATGGGATGGACGCGAGTGTGGCGGCACGCGGCCGGCGACGGTAGTGCCGCCTTGCGCAGATTTGTTATACGCTGCACGCATGACCGAAAAATCCTCATCCTCTCCCGCTGCTGGCGGGTCTCCGCGCATTCAGACGGTGCCGGTGGACGGCGCCGGCTATCGTTTCGAGCTGATGGAAACCTTCGTGCGCATAGTCGAGGCCGGCAGCCTGTCGGCGGCGGCCGTGCAACTGCATACGACGCAGCCGACCATCAGCCGCCGGCTGCAGGCGCTGGAAAGTTCGCTCGGCATGCGGCTGCTGCAACGCACGACCCATGCGATGCGGCTGACCGTCGACGGCGAGCGGTGCTTCAAGCGTGCGAAGGAGCTGCTGGCGAGCTGGGCGGCGTTCGAGGCCGATTTGCGCGGCGCGCAGGAGGAGCCGGACGGGCTGCTGCGGGTCGCGGTGCCGCACGCGTTCGGGCAAGAGCGTTTCGTCGTGCCGCTCGCGCAGTTCCTGCGCGACTATCCGCGCGTGTCGGTCGAGTGGCTGCTGCAGGACGAGGTGCGCGATTTCGTCGGCAGCGGCATCGATTGCGCGATCCAGGTCGGCGAGCCGACCGATCCGGGCGTGGTCGCGATCCGGCTGACCAAGGTGCCGCGCTTCGTGGTCGCCGCGCCGTCCGTGCTGAACGGCGCCGACGTGCCGGCCGACCCGGACGCGCTGGCCGCACTGCCGTGGCTCGCGCTGCGCACCTACTACCGCAACGAACTCCTGCTGACGCATGCGGCCACCGGCGACTCGCGGCGCCTCGCGATCCGCCCGCGCATCACGACCGCGAACCTGTATGCACTGCGCAGCGCGGCGCTGCTGGGCGTCGGCGCGTGCGTCGGATCGTCATGGTTGCTGGCCGGCGATCTCGCGCGCGGCGATCTCGTGCACCTCGCGCCCGAGTGGCAGGCCGCGCCGCTGCCCGTCTACCTGACCTATCCGCATGCGCAGTTCTATCCGTCGCGGCTCGTGCGGTTCGTCGCGATGATGCGCGAGGCCGTGCCGGCGCTCGTCGAAGGGCGTGACGGCTGACGCGGGCGGCGCGCCGGTGGCGACTCGCGGTCAGCCGCGCCGGATGCCTTCCGGCAGCGCGCTGATGCGGCGTACCTCGGGCGAGTCGAACCACGCGCGCGACGTCGCGCAGTCGACGAACATGTCGGTCGCGTCCTCGCCCCAGAACAGGTCGCCGTCGAGTACGAAGGTCGGGACGCCGAACACGCCGTCGGCGATCGCGCGATCCGTGTTCGCACGCAGCGCGTCCTTGACCGGCTGGGCGTCGACGGCCGTCACACCTTCCGGAAAACCGACGGCTTCGCACAGGGCGGCGAAGCCTTCCGGCGTCGATACGTCCTGACCGTCGCGCCAGATATGCCGGAAGATCCGCCGGATCGCGTCGGGCGAGCTGCCCATCGCGATCGCGAGGCGCAGCGGCTTGATCGGATTGAACGGGTGCGCGGGCGGCATCCGGAAGGCAATGCCGAGCTTGTCCGCGCGGTATTGCGCGTGGCGATAGGTGAACACGCGCTTGGCCGCGATCTCCGCCGGCGCTTTCTGGCCCCAGTGCGCGAGCAGCGCGCCGAGCACGATCGGCCGCGGCTCGAACGCGGCGGCGGGCGGCAACCGGTCGAACTGTTCCTGTTGCAGGTAGGCAAACGGCGAAACGAAATCGAAATACCAGGTGGCGGTGCGCGCGGCGTTCATCGCGGGTGTCTCCTCGTGCGGGTCCGGTTGACGGTTGCACGCGCGGCGCGGTGCCGGTGAACGACGCGCTGCGTGCATCGGCGGCCAGTGTCGCATGCGGTTGCCTTTCATGCTGCCGCGTCACCTGCCAGGATGCGGACGACGCCCTACGAGCGGACCGTGTCGTCCGCTGACGACGCGAGCCGCGCGAGACTGTCGCGCACGGCGGGTGCGTCGTAGCGCGCGCCCGCGCCGCCGAGCGCGACGGTCGCCTTCTGCGCGAGCGGCAGCAGCATCGCGAGCGCCGCCGTCATCGCCGGCGCGGCGGCGAGCCGCGATTTCGGGCCCGACACCGTCAACGCACCGACGCATTCGCCGGCCGCGTTGAACACGGGCACGGACGCCGATGCCGTCTCCGGGTCGCGCTCGCCGTACGACGCGGCCCACAGCTGTTCGCGCACGTCGTGCCAGCGGGCGTCCTGCGTGTCGGTGAAGGCCAGCAGCACCTTCCCCGAGGCGCCCTGGCCGACCGGAAACTCCTCGCCGACGCGGATCGAAACACGTACCGCCCGCGCGGGCTCGACGCGATAGAGCACGGAGCGCACGTCGCCCTGGCGCACGTAGAACGATGCCGTTTCCCCGAGTTCGCGGCTCAGCGTCTCGAGGAGCGGCTCGACTACCGGGCCGACACGGAACGAACGCTGGTACAGCGCGGCGAGCCGCAACGGCTCGTGCCCGATCGCGTACTGGCCGTCGTCGAGTTTGCGCATGAAGCCGCCATGCTCGAGCGCGGCGAGCAGGCGCAGGATCGTGCTCTTGTACAGCCCGGTGCGGCGCGACAACTCGGCGAGCGACAGCCGGTCGTCGGTCTGGCCGAACGCACGGAGGATCGCGAACGCACGGTCGAGCACGGCGACGCCGCTGGATGCTTCCTCGGTCGCCGGATCGGATGCGTCGCCGGCGTGAACTGCTGGATTCCTCGGCACTGCTGCTTCCTTCGAATGATGGGTCGGTCGACTATATCGTTCTATCTGGCAGAACACAAGTTCCAGAAAAACGCGATTTCACGGGTATACCCCGCTTATCGCCCGTCCGACGTGCGCTTAAAGTTCTGTCAAACAGAACTATGTTCTTTCAGATAGAACGATGGAGTGTCGAATGAAGCTTTCCGAACATCCGAAGGTGCTGGTCAGCGAGGTCGGGCCGCGCGACGGGCTGCAGAGCATCGAGGCCGTCATGCCGACGGCCGCCAAACTGCGCTGGATCACCGCGCTGGCCGCGGCCGGCCTGCGCGAGATCGAGGTCGGGTCGTTCGTGCCGGCCAGGCTGCTCCCGCAGATGGCCGATGTACGCGAAGTCGTGGCGCACGCGCTCGCGATTCCGGGGCTGCACGTCGCCGCGCTCGCGCCGAACCTGCGCGGCGCCGAGGGCGCGTTCGACGCGGGCGTGCACAAGCTGACGCTGCCGGTCTCGGTGACGGAAGCCCATTCGCTGGCGAACATTCGCAAGACGCCCGCGCAGATGATCGACGAGGTGCGCGCGATCGTCGCGTTGCGCGACGCGCGGTTTCCGTCGGTGCAGATCGAGGCGGGCGTGTCGGTGGCGTTCGGCTGCACGATCGCGGGCACGGTCTCCGACGACGAGACGATCGCGATGGCGGTGGCGATGGCCGAATGCGGGGTCGACGAAATCGGCCTGTCCGACACCAGCGGTTATGCGAATCCCGCGCAGGTGCGCCGGCTGTTCACGCGGCTTCAACGCGAAGTCGGCGACAAGGCCGGCGGCGCGCATTTCCACAACACGCGCGGGCAGGGGCTCGCGAACGTCGTCGCGGCGCTCGATGCGGGCGTGACGACGATCGACGCGAGCCAGGGCGGCCTCGGTGGCTGTCCGTATGCGCCGGGCGCGACCGGCAACATCGTCACCGAGGATCTCGTGTTCCTGCTCGAGGCGATGGGCTACGACACGGGCGTCGACGTCGACGCGTTGCTCGCCGCGCGCGCGATCCTGCATGCGGCGCTGCCGTCCGAGGCGCTGTATGGCCACGTGCCCGACGCAGGGTTGCCGAAGGGTTTCCGCTATGCGGATGGTCGCGCTGCGGTGGCTCCACAACCGGAAGGATGCGTAGCGGGAGTCGCACGATGAACGATCGACAACAGGCTGCCGCGCTGCCGTATGCGGGCGTGCGCGTGATCGAGATGACGCACATGGTGATGGGCCCGACGTGCGGGATGCTGCTCGCGGATCTCGGCGCGGAAGTGATCAAGATCGAGCCGATCGCGGGCGACAGCACGCGGGCGCTGCGCGGTTCCGGCGCGGGCTTCTTCGGGATGTTCAACCGCAACAAGAAGAGTCTCGCGGTCGACGTGAAGGACCCGCGCGGGCTGGAGATCGTGCGGCGGCTCGTCGCGACGGCGGATGTCTTCAGCGAGAACTTCAAGAGCGGCACGATGGACCGGCTCGGCCTCGGCTACGCGGCGCTGGACGCGCTGAATCCGCGTCTCGTGTACGTATCGCACAAGGGTTTCCTGCCGGGGCCGTACGAGCATCGCACCGCGCTCGACGAGGTCGTGCAGATGATGGGCGGCCTGGCCTACATGACGGGCCCGGAAGGGCGGCCGCTGCGCGCGGGCGCGAGCGTGAACGACATCATGGGCGGCATGTTCGGCGCGATCGGCGCGATGGCCGCGCTCGCGCAGCGCGAGCGCACGGGCCGCGGCCAGCAGGTGCAGAGTTCGCTGTTCGAGAACAACGTGTTCCTCGTCGCGCAGCACATGATGCAGTTCGCGGTGACGGGGCAGGCCGCGGCGCCGATGCCGAGCCGGATTTCCGCGTGGGCCGTCTACGACGTGTTCTCCGTCAAGGACGACGAACAGATTTTTCTCGCGGTCGTGTCGGACACGCAGTGGGCGCTGTTCTGCGACGCGTTCGGCCTGACCGCGCTGAAGGACGATCCGCGCCTCGCGACCAACAACCTGCGCGTACAGGCGCGCGAATGGCTGCTGCCGGAATTGCGTTCGCGGCTGGCGCCGTATTCGGCCGCGGAGATCGGCGCGATCTTCGAATCGACCGGCCTGCCTTACGCACCGATCACGAAGCCGCAGGACCTGTTCGACGATCCGCATCTGCTGGCCACGGGCGGCCTCGAAGCCGTGACGCTGCCGGCCGACGCGAGCAGCGCCGGGCGGCCGGTCGACACGCGCACCGCGCTGCTGCCGCTGACGCTCGCCGGCGAGCGCTTGCGGCTGCGCTCGGCGCCGCCCGCGCTCGGCCAGGACACGTGCGCGCTGCTCGGCGAGCTCGGCTACACGCCGGACGATGCGCGTGCGCTGATCGATGCCGGCGTCGTGGCGGGGCAGTACGGCGCGGCAGCCGCCGCGCACGGCGACGCGCCGGGCGGCGCGCCTTCGGCGAACGAAGTGGCGAGCGCGTAGCGCAGCCGCGATTCATCGAACGAACAAAGGCGTCCCGGCCGCGCACCGCGCGGGGAGGCTCGCCGCATTCACGGAGACAACCATGACATCCGCTTCCCCGGCGCTGGCCGCCGATCGCGAGACCGACGCGTCGATCGAGCAACGTGCGGTGCGCAAGGCCGCGTGGCGCTTCATCCCGCTGCTCGCGCTCGCGTATTTCTTCAACTATCTGGATCGCACGAGCGTCGGATTCGCGGCGCTCACGATGAACCGCGATCTCGGGCTGACCGCGACGCAGTTCGGCTGGGGCGCGGGGATCATGTTCGCCGGCTATTGCGTGTTCGAAGTGCCGAGCAATCTCGCGCTGTACCGTTTCGGTGCGCGCCGCTGGCTGGCCCGCATCATGATCACGTGGGGGCTGATGGCGGCCGCGACCGCGCTCGCCACCGGGCCGACGAGTTTCTATGCGATCCGGCTGCTGCTCGGCATCGGGGAAGCCGGATTCTTTCCCGGCGTGATCTTCTTTCTTGCGGTGTGGTTTCCCGCGAGCTATCGCACGCGCGTGCTGGCGTGGTTCACCGTGTCGACGCCGCTGTCGTCGCTGATCGGCGGCCCGCTGTCGACGTGGCTGCTGCAGCTCGACGGCGCGCTCGGGCTCGCCGGCTGGAAGTGGATGTTCATCGTCGAAGGGCTGCCGGCGTGCGCGCTCGGTTTCCTCGTACTGAAACTGTTGTCGGACTCGCCGGAGCATGCGACGTGGCTGTCGGACGACGAGCGGGCCGCGCTGCAGCGTGCGTTCGAGCGTGACGGCGCGGCCGCCGGCCGCAAGAAGCGCTTCGGCGTCGCGCTGCGCGACGTACGCGTGTACGTGCTCGCGCTGATCTCGTTCGGCTTCACGATGGGCTCGTACGGCATCGGCATCTGGTTGCCGCAAATGCTGAAGGCGCACGGGATGTCGACGATGCAGACCGGCTGGCTGTCCGCGGTGCCGTACTTCTTCGCGACGGTCGCGTTGCTGTGGTGGGCGAAGCGGGTGGACCGACGCGGCGGCCCGGTCGCGAACCTGGCGATCGGATTGTGCATCGGCGCGGTGGCGCTCGGCGTGTCGACCCATTTCCTGACCCTCGGGCCCGCGCTCGTCGGCATCACGCTCGCGCTGATCGGCACGATTGCCGGCCGCACGATCTTCTACACGCTGCCGTCGCGCTTCCTGTCCGGCCAGGCCGCGGCCGGCGGGCTGGCGCTGATCAATTCGATCGGCGCGCTCGGCGGCTTCGCGGGCCCCTATCTCGTCGGTTACCTGAAGGACAGCTTCGGCACCTTCACCGCCGGGATGCTCGGCCTCGCGATCGTGCTGGCGATCACGACACTGCTCACGCTGTCGCTGTACGCGTTCGACCGGAGCGAATGACATGACCTTTTCGATCAAACGGCGCCGGTTGATCGGCGCGGCCGCCGCCTCGCTCGCGCTGCCCGCGTTCGCCGACACGCCGGCCCCTGATGGAGCCTCCCGCATGACGCAAAGCAACTACCTCGCGGTCCGCCCCGACTGGCTCGCGTCGGCGCTCGAACCCGCGCTCGAGCCCGACCTGCCGATCGTCGACGCGCATCATCACTTCTATGAACGGCCGGGCTGGATCTACCTCCTCGACGACTATCTGCAGGATGCGCGCTCGGGCCACAACATCCAGGCGTCCGTCTACATGCAGGCGCAGACGCGCTATCGCGATGCGGGTCCCGCGGAGCTGAAGCCGGTCGGCGAGACGGCCTATGTCGCCGGCGTGACCGAGCCGCTGCAGCACGGCCCCGTGGCGGTCGCGAAAGGCATCGTCGGCCATGCGGACCTGCGGCTCGGCGAACGCGTGCGCGACGTGCTGGAAGCGCATCTCGAAGCGGGGCGCGGGCGGTTTCGCGGCGTGCGGCACCTGAGTACGTGGGACGCCGATCCGACGCTCGCCAATCCGCTGTCGGCGGTGCCGCGCGGGCTGCTGCTCGATCCCGCGTACCGGGCCGGCGTCGCGCAGCTCGCGCCGCTCGGGCTGTCGTACGACGCGTGGCTGTTCTTCCCGCAGTTACCCGAATTGTTCGAGCTCGCGAAGGCGAACCCGGACACGCGGATCATCGTCAATCACTGCGGCGGCGTCGTGCGGATCGGCAGCTATGCGGACAAGCGGCCGGAGGTGTTCGCGCGCTGGTCGGCGTCGATGCGCACGCTCGCGCAACTGCCGAACGTGTACGTGAAGGTCGGCGGCCTCGGGATGCGCATCAACGGATTCGATTTCGAGAAAGGCGCGAAGCCGCCGTCCTCGGCGCAGCTCGCCGACGCGTGGAAACCGTGGATGATGACCTGCATCGACGCGTTCGGCCCCGGGCGCTGCATGTTCGAGAGCAATTTCCCGGTCGACAAGGGGTCGTATTCGTTCGTGAACGGCTGGAACGCGTTCAAGCGTCTGACCGCGCAGGCCGGCGCGGACGAGCGCGACGCGCTGTTCCGCGGCACGGTCACGCACGCGTACCGGCTCGGCTGACGCGCGTACGCCGCGTCACCCGGCTTCCACCAGCGCCGCGAGCCGCGCCAGCGCCATCTGCCAGCCGGTCTCGTTGTCGGCGGCCGGCACACCGGGCGGGACGCCGTCGTGCACGGCATCCACGCGCGTGCCGCCCGCTTCGTCGGACAGCGTGATCGTGATCGTCATCGCGCCGCGCAGCATCGGGTCGTCGGTTTCGAATACGTCGATCTCGACGATCTGCTGGTCCGGCACGAGCGTGACGAAGCGGCCGTGATAGGTGTCGGTATGCGCGGTGGTCTTGCCGGTGCCGGCCGCGGGCGCGTCGTAGCTCAGCGACACGCGCAGCGCGCCGCCTTCGCGCGCATCGTACGCATGCACGCGGCAGGTCATGCCGTCGGGCACTTTCCACTGTTCGACCGCGTGGGGGTCGAGCAGCGCGCGGTAGACGCGCCCGCGCGGGGCGTTCAGGTGCCGGCTGACCCGGGTCGAATGCGTGTGCGTGTGCAACATGTGGCCTCCCGCGAAGCGCGCGCGACGGTGCACGCCGGCGCCCGGCGTGTCGTCATGCTTCCTTCAGGAATCCTAGGCGCGGGCGCGGCGGCATGCAATGACCGCACGCGAGACGGCGTTCAGCGCAGGGTCGCGGCGAAGGCGTCGAGCTGCGTGATGCAGGTGTTCCAGCCCTCGAAAAAGCCGAGTGCTTCGTGGCGCTCGCGCGTCGCCGCGTCGGGATGCATCACGCGCGCCTCGTAGCGGCTGCCCGCGTCGTCGTCGGCCATCGTGATGATCGCCGTGAAGCCCATTCACGGCGCCTGCGGCCGCCAGCCGCCCGTGAGCATCGACGTGAACGCGATGCGCGATTCCGGCACGATTTCGAGGAAGCAGCCGGGATTGTCGCTCGTGCCGCCGTCGGGGCCGCGCATGAACGTATGGAAGGCGCCGCCCGGCAGCAGGTCGAACGCGCGCACCTCGGTGGTCCACGGTTTCGGGCACCACCATTCCTTCAGCAGATCGGGGTCGGTCCATGCGCGCCACAGCGCCTGGCGCGGCGCGCGCAACGTACGCGTGATGACGAGGTCGTGGGCTTCAGCGGGTTCGACGTGGCTGGCTGACATCTTGCTCCTCCTGGTGACGGCGTTCGACGAATTCGACGAGACGATCGGATCGCGCTTCCCACTGCGCGCGTTGCGCGGCGAGCCACGCCTCGGCCTCGGTCAGCCGGCTGCCGACCAGCGCGCAGGTGCGCGAGCGGCCGGTTTTGCGGGTTTCCACGAGGCCGCTGCGCTCGAGCACGGCAACGTGCTTCATGAACGACGGCAGCGCCATGTCGAACGGCGCGGCCAGCGCGGAGACCGTGCGCTCGCCCTGGCCGAGCGCGCTGACGATCGCGCAGCGCGTCGGATCGGCGAGCGCATGAAAGACGTCGCTGATGCCGGATTGAAAGTTATCCATTTGGCTAAGTGTAGACGATGCGGGAAACGCTGCAGCGAAAATTTTCGTCACGTACGATGATGGGGCGGTAACGCGCGCCGATCGGGCGCTGCGTCGCCGGACGTCTGCCGTCGTCGCGCGAGCCTCGACGCCCGGCCGGCGTTCGTTCCGATTCCGGCCCATGCCGAACCCGCGCGTGCGGCCCACCTGATTACCGGAGATGGCATGACCGAACCTGTTACCGTCCGCCGCGTCGGCGCAAGCGAAGCGATGGCCTGCGTCGATGCGCTGGCCGACGTGCTGATCGATTGCGTCGAAGGCGGCGCGTCCGTCAGCTTCATGTTGCCGATCGCGCGGTCGACCGCGGTCGCGTTCTGGACGCGCGTGGCCGACGGCGTTGCGAACGACGAGCGCATCCTGCTCGTCGCCGAGGATGCATCGGGCCGGATCGTCGGCACCGTGCAGGTCGTGACCGCGCAGCCCGAGAACCAGCCGCATCGCGCGGACATCTCGAAGATGCTCGTGTCGCGGCACGCGCGCCGGCAGGGCATCGCCGCGCGCTTGATGGCGGCGGCCGACGCGGCCGCGCGCGACGCCGGCAAGACCGTGCTCGTGCTCGACACGGTGACGGGCGGCGACGCCGAGCGGCTGTACGAGCGGGCCGGCTGGCAGCGTGTCGGCGTCGTGCCGAACTATGCGCTGATGCCCGACGGCGCGCTCTGCGCGACGACGGTTTTCCACAAGCAGCTCGCGTAACGGCATTTGCCATGATGAGCGGCATCGTTCCGGGCGTGTCGGGAGCCGCTTCTTGCCCGGCAGCCAACCGTCAGGAATAGCAGGACCGGAGGCCGCCCCGGTCCGATATAGTCGCGTTCTCGCAGAAGGACGCCGACAACACGCCACGCAACCGCCGCCTCGATGAAACGCTCCCATGTCGCTTTCGCCCTCACGGGCCTGCTCGTCGCGCTGCCGATTGCCGCGTATGCGCTCGTCAAGCCGCTGCGCGTCATCGTGCCCGCGCTGGTTCCCGGCGTGTCGTGCCCGCGTGCCGACATCTGCACGGACGATGCCGCGAAGCTCGGCGCCGCGCAGCAGCTCTATCGCGACGGCGCCGCCCGCGCGGCGGCGGCCGTCGGCGGGTTCCGCGCCGCACCGCGCATCGTGTTCTGCGCGACGCGCGCGTGCGCCGATGCGTTCGGCCTCGGCACGCGCGCGGCGCTGACGCTCGGCGATTTCGGCATCGTGATCGCACCGCGCGGCTGGCAGACCTATTTTCTCGCGCACGAGCTGATCCATCACCGTCAGGCCGAGGTGCTCGGCAATCTGGCCGTCGTGACCAAGCCGCGCTGGCTGATCGAAGGGATGGCGTATTCGCTCAGCGACGATCCGCGCCATCCGCTCGCGCAACCGTTCGAGGCATGGCGCACGCAGTTTGCCGCGTGGAATGCGGCGCGCGGTGCGCAGCCGCTGTGGGATGCCGCGCGGGCGATCGAATAGCGCGGCAGCAGCGAGCGCGCTGCGTCGAAGGGTGCGCCGTTACGCCGACGTCACCGGATTGCCGCGTCGGCCGGTCAGCGCGTCCCGCCCCGCGTCGAGGATCTCGTCGGCCAGCGCGGGATCGCTGCCGGCGATCGCGCGGGACAGCACGAGCGCACCGACCATCTGGCTGAAGACCGCCAGCGCGTCGCGACGCGTGTGCTCCGACGTGGCGCCGTCGGTCGCCACCATCCGTTCCAGTCGATCGAGATACGCGGCGAGCCCGTGCGCGTAGCAGGCGCGCGCCGTCTCGGTCAGCCGCGGCGCATCGCCCGCGAAGCCGGACAGCGGGCAGCCGGCCTCGAGGTTGTCGCGATGCGCGGGTGACAGATACGCGGCCACCTGCGCGTCGAGGCTGCCGGCATTCGGCGAATCCGCGCGGTCGTGCATCGCCTTTTCCATCACTTCGGCGACCAGCGCGTCTTTCGACTTGAAGTGATTGTAGAAGCCGCCTTGCGTGAAGCCGGCTTCCTTCATCAGCTCCGTCAGCCCCACGGCGTCCACGCCGCGCACGCGGAACAACCGTTCGGCGGCCGCGACGATCGCGCTTCGGTTCTCGGCAGCCTGCTGTCTGGATACGCCCATCGATCTCTCCCTGATTGTTGCCGATCGCGTCGATTGAAAAACACGATGGTGATCGCCATTGACATGCCCGCGTAGCGCGAACACAATGCACCGCAAAGACAATGGTGATCGACATTGACATCGAGTGTAGCCGACTTGGCGGGCAACACAAAGCCAAGCCGGGCGCGGATGGCAATCGGTCGGTGTCTTTAACGTCGCGGGCACACAACCGGCAGCGAGCGGCTCGGTACGCGATGGCAACCTCGTTTTCCACCGGATCTCATGCGCGCGGCGAGCCGGCGTGCAGGCGATTCATCATGCGAAAGGAACGATCATGAAGATCGAAGGTGCAGTCGTTTTCGTGACGGGCGCGAACCGCGGGCTGGGGCTCGAATTCGCGAAGCAGGCGCTCGCCAGGGGCGCGCGCAAGGTCTATGCGGCGGCGCGCGACCCGGCCACCGTGACGCTGCCGGGCGTCGTGCCCGTGAAGCTCGACGTGACCGATCCGGCGGCGGTCGCGGCGGCGGCCGATGCGGCGCGCGACGTCACGCTGCTGATCAACAACGCCGGCATCGCGCGGCTCGGCAGCCTGACGGACGACGGCGCGCCCGACGCGCTGCGCGATCACTTCGAAACCAACGTGTTCGGGATGCTCGCGATGTCGCGGGCGTTTGCGGGAACCCTGGCGGCCCACGGCGGCGGCGCGATCCTGAACATCCTGTCGGTCGCGAGCTGGGTGAACCGGCCGATCCTGTCGGGCTACGGCGTGTCGAAATCGGCCGCATGGGCGCTGACCAACGGGCTGCGCCATTCGTTGCGCGAGCAGCACACGCAGGTCGTCGGGCTGCATGCCGGTTTCATCGATACCGACCTGACGGCCGGCCTCGACGTGCCGAAGGCCACGCCGGCCGACGTCGTGCGCCAGGCGTACGACGCCATCGAAGCAGGGGCGGAGGAAGTGTCGACCGACGAGTTCACGCGGCAGGTGAAGGCCGCGTTGTCGTCGGGCGTCTATCTGGAAGAGCCGGCGCCGCGTTGACGGCGCCGGTCATGCGCATCCGCCGCCTGCGCGGTGAGCGCGGCGGCGGCGATCGACGCGTCAGACCGTCGTGTCGATGATGCCCGGGATCTTCACGTCCGGGTTCACGTCCGCGTCATAGTCGACGCCGGCGATCTCGAAGCCGAACAGGCGCAGGAACTCGGTCTTGTAGCCCGCGAAGTCCGTCATCTCGTACAGGTTCTCGTTCGTGACCTTGTCCCACATCGCGACGACCTGGTTCTGCACTTGCGGATCGAGTTCCTTGTAGTCCGCGCGCAGGCGGCCTTCTTCGTCGACGTGCGGCGTCGCGCCGTACAGGCTGTCTTTCAGGAGCCCGTACACCTGCTCGATGCAGCCTTCGTGCGTGCCCTTTTCCTTCATCACCTTGAACAGCAGCGACAGGTACAGCGGCATCATCGGGATCGCCGAGCTGGCCTGCGTGACGACGGCCTTCAGCACCGACACGCGCGCATCGCCGCCGTGCGCGGCCAGCTTGTCGCGGATCGACAGCACCTTCTTGTCGAGATCCTTCTTCGCTTCGCCGATCGAGCCGTTCCAGTAGATGTCGTGCGTGATCTGCTCGCCGAGGTACGTGAACGCGGTGGTCTTCGCGCCGTCGGCCAGCACGCCGGCGTCGGCCAGCGCGTCGATCCACATCTGCCAGTCCTCGCCGCCCATCACCGCGACGGTGCCGTCGATCTCTTCCTGCGTCGCCGGTTCGAGCGAGACTTCGCGGATCACTTCCTTGTCGGTGTCGAGGCCGCGGAACGTGACGGCCTTGCCGACCGGCTTGAGCGTCGAGCTGATGGTTTCGCCCGTCTTCGGATGCGTGCGGCGCGGCGCCGCGAGACTGTAGACGACCAGATCGACCTTGCCGAGATCCTGCTTGATGGTGTCGATCGTGACCTGCTTGACCTTGTCGGAGAACGCGTCGCCGTTGATGCTGCGCGCATACAGCCCCTTTTCCGTGGCGAATTTCTCGAACGCGGCGCTGTTGTACCAGCCGGCCGTGCCCGGCTTCGTCTCGCTGCCGGCACGCTCGAAGAACACGCCGAGCGTGTCCGCGCCCGAGCCGAATGCGGCCGAGATCCGGGCGGCGAGGCCGTAGCCGGTCGACGCGCCGATCACGAGCACCTTTTTCGGGCCATTGGCGATCGGGCCGTGCGAAGTCACGTAGTCGATCTGTTCCTTGACGTTGGCTTCGCAGCCGACGGGATGAGTCGTCACGCAGATGAAGCCACGCACGCGCGGTTTGATGATCATGGAAACCTCTGTCTATCTATCGGAAAGGCGGGGACGGCCTGAAATCGGAAAAATCCCGCGCATTGTAAAGGAAGCGGCCGATCGCGGGCGGGCGCGGCCGGAAGGTGCCGGACCGCCTGGATATTTCTCTCTTGACAAAAATAACTGAAAAAACTAAATTCCCCACCATGGAACTCACACCGATTGCCGAACGATTCATTCTCCACTGGGGCGAAATGGGCTCGCGGTGGGGCGTCAACCGCACCGTCTCGCAGATTCACGCGCTGCTCTACCTGGCCGGAAGGCCGGTGGCCGCCGACGAGATCGCCGAGACGCTCAACGTCGCGCGCTCCAACGTCAGCACGAGCCTGAAGGAGCTGCAGGCGTGGCGGCTCGCGAAGGTCGTGCACGTGCTGGGCGATCGCCGCGATCACTTCGAGACGTCGACCGACATCTGGGAACTGTTCAAGCTGATCGTCGAAGGGCGGCGGCAGCGCGAGATCGAGCCGACGCTCACGGTGCTGCGCGATTGCCTGACGAATCCGGAGATCGCGAACGAGAGCCGCGAGACCGAACAGCGCATTCGCGACACGCTGCAGTTCGTCGAGACGCTCACGACCTGGTCGGACGAGATGTTGCGGCTCAAGCCCGATACGCTGATGAAGGCGCTGGGCATCGGCGCGAAGATCAGCCAGACGGTCAGGCGCAAGCCGTCGAAGTAAGCGGTAACGGGAGAGCGGGCACGCAGCCCGCTTTTTTCGGGGTTGTTATTTCTGTCTGTACAGAAATAACTGTAAATAAAGGATGGATATGAACGCAGCCTTGCCGTCGACCTGTCAGCCCGAGCGCACCGGCGCACCGGGCATGACCGTGCTCGTCTGCGGCGCGAACGGCTTCGTCGGGCGGGCTCTGTGCGCGCAGCTCGAAGCCGGCGGGCATCGCGTGCTGCGCGGCGTGCGTCACGCCGCCGGCCCGTACGACGTCGCGATCGACTTCGCGCGGGACGTCGATCCGCAAGCGTGGCTCGCGCGGCTGAACGGCGTCGACGTGGTGATCAACGCGGTCGGCATGCTGGCCGATCGACGCGGCGCGACGCTCGACGCCGTGCATCGCGCCGCGCCGTGCGCGCTCTTTACCGCGTGTTGCCGTGCGGGCGTGCGGCGCGTGATCCAGATTTCGGCGCTCGGCGTCGAGCGCGGCGATACGCGGTACTTCGCGAGCAAGCACGCGGCCGACCGTTTCCTGCAGACGCTGCCGATCGACTTCCGCATCGTGCGCCCCGCGCTCGTCTACGGGGCGGCCGGTGCGTCCGCGCGGTTTTTCCGGATGCTCGCGAGCCTGCCCGTGCACGGGTTGCCGGCGGGCGGCCATCAGCGGTTGCGCCCCGTGCATGTCGACGATCTTGCCGAAGTCGTCGCGCGGCTCGTCGCGCTGGCGGGCGATTCGCCGGCGACGGGCAGCCGCGTGATCGACGTGGTCGGCGGTGACGAAGTCGAATACCGCGAGATGCTGGCCGGCTACCGTGCCGCGCTCGGATTTCCGCCGGCGGCGTGCGTGACGCTGCCCGGCGCGCTGGTCGGCGCGGCGGCCGCACTGTTCGGCGCGTGGCCGGGGGCGATGCTGACGCGCGACACGTGGACGATGCTGCGCGCCGGCAACACCGGCGATCCGGCGGCCACCGCGGCGGTGCTGGGCCGGCCGCCGCGCGGCATCGGCAGTTTCATCGGCGCGGATGCCGCCACGCTGCGCCGCGACGCGCTCGCGATGTGGCGACGCCCGTTGCTGCTCGGCGCGCTCGCGATCGTGTGGATCTGGACGGCGATCGCCAGCGCATTCATCCATCCACTGCACGCGAGCCTCGCGCTGCTGGCGCCCGCGCACGTCACGGGGCTGCCCGCGCTGATCGCGCTCTACGCGGCCAGCACGCTGGACTTCGCGTTCGGCATCGCGACCGTCGTCGCGCCGTCGCGGCGCCTGTGGGTCGCGCAAGCGGCGCTGATCGTCGCGTATTCGGCGGTCATCGCGGTCACGATGCCCGGCCTGCTGGCCGAACCGTTCGGCCCCGTGCTGAAGAACGTGCCGATTCTCGCGATCCTGTTGATCCTGTTTTCAGAAGAAGAACACGCATGAATACCTATCTCGTCGTCAAGGCGCTTCACATCCTGTCGTCGGTGCTGCTGGTCGGTACGGGCTTCGGCACCGCGTTCTACCTGTTCTTCGCGAACCGCACGCGATCGGTGCCCGCGATCGCGGCCGTGTCGCGGCTCGTGGTGCGCGCGGACTGGTGGTTCACGACGCCGGCCGTGATCTTCCAGCCGGCGTCCGGGCTGTGGCTCGCGCACACGGCCGGCTGGCCGTGGCATGCGCCGTGGCTGCTCGCGTCGATCGTGCTGTACGCGGTCGCCGGGGCGTGCTGGCTGCCGGTCGTGTGGCTGCAGCTCGAACTCGCATCGATGGCGAAGCTCGCGCACGCGAACGGCGACGCCGCGTTGCCGGAGCGCTACTGGCGCTACGCGAAGCGCTGGGAACGGCTCGGTTATCCGGCCTTTTTCGCGATGCTGACCGTCTACTTCCTGATGGTGGTCAAGCCGATGTAAGTCCGTGGCCGTCGCGCGGTGTGGCGGCGTATGCGGGAAAGCAGGCCATCGATCGATTCATGATGCTGGCGATAACGAGAAGGAGTGCAAAGCATGGGTTCGAGTGAATTGGTTCTGTACTTCGACGGACGATGTCCGCTATGTGTCGCTGAAATCCGGCGTCTCGGCGCTCGCGACACGCGACACCGGCTGGCGTTCGTCGATATCGCCGGGCCGGGTTTCGATCCGGCGCCGCTCGGCGTCGACCTGCCCGCGTTGAATCGCGAACTGCATGCGCGCCTGCCCGACGGACGCATGCTGACCGGCATCGACAGCATCGTCGCGGCGTATGCGCTGGTCGGGCGCCGCGGGCGAGTCTGGCTGCTTCGCATGCCGGCGATGCGTGCCGGGTTCGCGTTGCTGTATCGCCGCCTGGCGCGCAATCGGCATGCCGTGTCGCACTGGCTCGGATATCGCTCGCAAGCCTGCAGCGAAGGCGGCGCGTGCAGCATCGGCCGGGATTCCGATAGTGCAGCAGCGAATCGCCCGCCGCGCGATACCCCGCGCCGTATCGTCGTGAGCTGGATGTACGCAGCGGCGCTCGTTCACCTGCTCGTCGGCGTGGTGATGCCGTGGATTGCCGGCGCATCGTGGCTCGACGCGTATCACCGGGAGATCGAGCGGCATTTCTGGACGGGAACCGCACCCGAGGCCGCGCGTGTCCAGCAGGTGTGGTGGTTGTCGCTGATCGCCGCGACGGTGCAATGCGCGGCGGTCTGGATGCTCGCGCTCGTCCATCTCGGCAACCGCTTGCGGAAGCGGGAAGCGTGGGGCTGGTTGCTGGCCGGCCTGTTGATCTGGGCGCCGCAGGACATGCTGTTGTCGTGGCAGGCGCAGGTGTGGGGTCACGTGGCGATCGACGTTGCCGCGCTCGTCGCGATGGTGCCGCCGCTGGCCTGGCTGTGGAGGAGGGATACCGCATGAACACGTTGCCGGCTTTCGACTGGGCGCTCAACCTGCTGATCGTGCAGGGCGCGATGGGCGCATTCGATACGCTTTATCACCACGAACTCACGCAGGACCTGCCGCACCGCCCGCGTGCGCGGCTCGAGCTGGCGATTCATGCGGTGCGGTCCGTGCTGTACGGGCTCGTGTTCGCCTCGATCGCGAACGTCGCGTTTCACGGCGCGTGGGTCGCGGCCGTCGCGGCGGTCGTGCTCGTCGAAGTGGGGCTGACGTTGTGGGATTTCGTCGTCGAGGACCGGAGCCGCAAGCTGCCGGCGACCGAGCGCGTGCTGCACACGCTGCTGGCCGTCAACGGCGGCGCGTTGTTCGGGATGGTCGCGATGCAGCTGTCCGCGTGGGCGCACGAGCCGACCGCGCTGCAGCCGATCGATCCCGGCTGGCGCGGCTGGCTGCTCAGCCTGTTTGCCGTCGGCGTGACGGTGTCGGGCGTGCGCGACGGGATCGCCGCGTGCCGCGTCGCGCCGCGCGCGCCGGCCGCCAACCCGTTCGCCGGGCAGCGGCCCGGCAACGTGCTGGTCACCGGCGGGACCGGCTTCATCGGCGAAACGCTGGTGAACCAGTTGCTCGACGCAGGACATACGGTCACGTTGCTGGCGCGCGATCCGCTGCGCGCCGCCTACCTGTTTCAGGGGCGCGTGCGCAGCGTGACGTCCGTCGAACAGTTGCAGCCGCACGCGCGCTTCGACACGGTGATCAATCTCGCCGGCGCGCCGGTGCTGGGTGCACGCTGGAGCAAGCGCCGGCAGCTGCTGCTGCTCGCCAGCCGCGTCGGCGTCACGCAGGCGCTGATGCGCTGGGTCGAAACCGCCGAGGCCAAGCCGCGCACGTGGATCCAGGCGTCCGCGATCGGCTACTACGGCGTGCGGCCGGGCGACGAACGGCTCGACGAGCGTAGCGGCGCCGGCACCGGCTTCATGTCGGCGCTGTGCCGGCAGTGGGAGGCGGCCGCCGCGCCGCTCGCACGCCACGGCGTGCGTGCGGTGGTGCTGCGACTGGGCGTCGTGTTCGGCCCGGGCGGCGCGTTGCGCCCGATGCTGCTGCCGCATTACTTCGGGCTGGGCGGCCGATTCGGCGACGGCGCGCAAGTGCTGAGCTGGATTCACCGCGACGACGTGCTGCGGATCGTGGCGCGCGCGATGTCGCAGGCGGGCATGCACGGCGTCTACAACGCGGTCGCACCGGTGCCGCTGACCCAGCGCGCGTTCGTGCAGATCGTGTCGAAGGTGCTGCGCCGCCGCGCGTGGCTGCACGTGCCGGCCGCGCCGCTGCGCGCCGCGATGGGCGAGATGGCCGAGCTGCTGCTGGACGGGCAGCGCGTAGTGCCCGCACGGCTGCATCAGGACGGATTCATGTTCCGCTTCCCGACGGCCGAGCATGCGCTGCGCGACCTGACGAATCGGCCGCACACCGATTTCGCGCACGCGGCCTGCCGTTTTCCGCGAGGTCGTGTATAAATTCGGCGTGAATGCGTTCGGCGCGTGTCGCGCGCCCCGAATGCTCCGCACCCGACCTCACAAGGAGACTGCATGCTGCGCATCCTCGGCAAGATTCCGTCCATCAACGTCCGCAAGGTGCTGTGGCTGTGCACCGAACTGAACCTGCCGTTCGAACAGGAGGACTGGGGCGCGGGCTTTCGCACGACCCACGATCCGGCCTATCTCGCGCTGAATCCGAACGCGCTCGTGCCCGTCATCAAGGATGACGACTTCGTGCTCTGGGAATCGAACACGATCATCCGCTACCTCGCGAACCGCTACGGCGGCGATGCGCTGTATCCGGCCGAGCCGCAGGCGCGTGCACGGGTCGACCAGTGGATCGACTGGCAGGGCGCGGATCTGAACCGCTCGTGGGTCGGCGCTTTCCTCGGCCTCGTGCGCAAATCGCCCGATCACCAGGATCCGGACGGCATCGCGCAGTCGATCGCGGGCTGGACGAAGCACATGCACGTGCTGAATGCGCAACTCGACAAGACCGGCGCGTACGTGGCCGGCAACACCTTCACGCTCGCGGATATCCCGATCGGCCTGTCGGTGAACCGCTGGTTCGGCACGCCGTTCGAGCATCCCGAATTGCCGGCGGTGTCGCGCTATATCGAACGTCTCGCGACGCGCGAAGGTTTCAAGCAATACGGCGGCAGCGCGAATCCGTAATGCTGTGCCCGTCGCGCGTGATGCGGCGGCGCCGTCGCGGGCGGCGCTTCATCGCATCCGGCGGGCACCGGCCCGTCGTCACGCACCGGGCGCCGGCACCGCGTCGAGCACGCGCGCGAGAAACGCCTCGTGATTCCACGCGGCTTCCGGCCGCGACAGCCCGAGCCGCACGACCACCAGCTGACGGCTCGGCACCACGCTCACGAACTGGCCTTCGTGGCCGACCGCATGAAACGCGTCGGCCGGCATCGCGCGTGCGTGCGGATCGCGATCGTTGAACGGCTCCGGCACCTTGACCCACAGCTGCGCGCCGAATTCCTGCCGCGACGATTGCGGCGTCGCGCGCGTCAGGTAGCGCACCCACCCTTCCGGCAGCAGCCGCTGCCCGTTCCACACGCCGTCCTGCAGCAGCAGCTGGCCGAAGCGCGCCCAGTCGCGTGCGCTCGCATACATGTACGACGCGCTGACGAGCGTGCCGGACGCGTCGGGCTCGAACACCGCGCTGCGCATCCCGAGCGGCGCGAACAGCGCGCGGCGCGGCAACGCGAGGTAGTCGCCGGCGTTGCCGCCCAGCGCCTCGCGCATCACGCGCGCGACGATCGCGCTCGTGCCGCTCGAGTACGACCATTGCGTGCCGGGCGTCGCGACCAGCGGCTTCGCCGACGCGAACCGCGCGGTATCGGGCTGCGTGAACAGCATCACCGCGACGTCGGACAGCGGGTCGTCGTAGTCCTCGTTGAATTGCAGGCCGCTCGTCATCCGCAGCAGCTCGTCGAGCGTGATGGCCGCGCGCGGATCGCCGCTGCCGCGCCATTCGGGCAGCAGCGCCGACGCGTCCGGCGACAGCTTGTGCTGCGCGACCAGCGTGCCGACCAGCGCGGCCGTGACGGTCTTCGTCATCGACCAGCCGGGCAGCGGCGTATCGGCCGTGAAGCCGGGCGCATAGCGTTCGGCGATCACCTGGCCGCGCCACATCACGACCACCGCGCGCGTGCGGCGCGGCCGCGCCGGATCGGGTTCGTCGAACGCGCGGTCGATGGCGGTCTGCAACAGGTGTGCGTCGATGCCGGCGGGCGGTGTGGCCGGTGCGGGCGGATCGGGTTGCGCGGGCGCCGGATCGGGGAGGGGCGGCAACCCGGCGGGCAAGGTGGCCGCCGCCGCGCCGGTCGGGGACCCGACCGCGAGCGTGCAGCCGAGCCCGGGCCGGAAGTCGGCTTCGCGTTCGGCGAAGCCGGCGAAGGTCGCCACCGCGCGATGATGGTCGGGATCGAGCGACGGGCGCACCAGTTTCAGCAGCGGATGGACGCCGGCCATGATGTCGACGTCGATCACGGGCGCGGCCGGGCGGCCCGACACGAACACGCCGGAACACAGCGCCTTCGCCGCATAGCCGGTCGCGATCGGCGCGAGCCGGTACAGCATGTAGGCCGCGTAGCCGATCGCGGCAACGAGCGCGAGCGCGACACCGCGCAGCATCAGTTTCTTGAGGGGGATCGTCATGCGCGAACGTCCTCGGTGGCGTGCCGGCCGGCAACGATCCGGCAGTGTCGCAGGTTCGGGCGACGCGTTGCAATCGCCGCCGCGTGACGCGCGATGACGGCCGCATGCGTGCGCGCTGCCGCATGCCGACGGGGCGGCCGGCGGCGCGCGTCGGGGCGAGTTGATATCGGGCCGGCCATCGGCCGATAATCGTCCGGCATTGCTCTCCCAGTCCCATTGTCCAACCGAGATCGGAAAACGCCATGTCCTACGACAACAACAACCCGTTCGCCAAAATCCTGCGCGGCGAACTGCCGTGCGTGAAGGTCGCCGAAGACGACGCGACGCTTGCGATCATGGACCTGATGCCGCAGGCCGACGGCCACGTGCTCGTGATCCCGAAGGAGCCGGCCGCGCAGATCTTCGAGCTGTCCGGCGACGCGGCCGCGGCCGGCATCCGCATGACGCAGCGCGTCGCGGCGGCGGTGCGCGCGGCGCTCGAGCCGGACGGTGTGTTCATCGGCCAGTTCAACGGCGCGGCAGCCGGGCAGACGGTCCCGCATGTCCATTTCCACGTGATTCCGCGCTGGGAAGGCGCCGAGCTGCGGATGCATGCGCGCGACGTTGCCGACGCGGCGACGCTCGAAGCGCTCGCGCAGCGCATCCGGGCCCGCTTCGTGTAACAGCGTGATCGCCCTCGGCGCGGCGGCCGCCCACTGGCGGGCCGCTGCGCCGACCGGGCCTGTTTCAGCGGTCACACGAGGTAACACGTGTAACCGCCCGGGAAACTCGGCCGGCCAGGCGCGGCGCTAGACTCCGCGCATTGTTTCATCGAGCGACAGGAAGGGCGGATCGCCTCTTCGTGCCGGCCGCCGCGTGGTGCGGCGGCGCGGCCTTCGCGAGGTGCCATGCGTCTTTCGCGCCGGGAATCGAGCCATGTCCAGACTTCTCATCACGCTTGCCCTGATCGGCGGCCTGTCCGGCTGCTACGTCGCGCCGCCGTACGGCTACGCGCCCGCGCCGGCCTACTACGGTTACGGCTATGCGCCCGCGTATTACGCGCCGCCGGTGAGCGTCGGCATCGGCGGCAACTTCCGCATCCGCTGATCCGGCTTCGGGCCCCGGCTCGGGGCCCCGGCCGCACCGGCCCGGTCGGCCGCCGTTAGCCGGACGATGCGCGCGAATTCACGCGCCGCATGAAGGCGGCGCACGGCGCCCGGGGTGCGCGGTTCCTATACTTCACAGGAAAGCGCATCCTCGCGAGGCCGTCATGACAGTTACCCCCAAGGTCGTCGTCCTGTCGGGCGTCGCCACGCTCGTCTATCTCGGGCTCGCCGTACTCGGCAGCGGCGGGTTCGCTGCGTTCTTCTCGCATCCTCAGTCAACCGTCGTGGCGATCGCGACACTCGCGATGGCCGTCGCCGCCCTGTTCACCGACGGCAACCTGAGCAGCGGCGAACGCGAGAACCGCGACAACCGCTGGGTGCTCGCGGCGTTCGCGGTGAGCGGCTTCCTGCTCGCATACCTGCCGGCGCTGACCGACCGCCTCGACATCTGGACCTTCGGTGGCGACACGGTGCGCTGGATCGGCGTCGGGCTGTACCTCGTGGGCGGCGTGCTGCGCATATGGCCCGTATTCGTGCTCGGCAAGCGCTTCAGTGGGCTCGTCGCGATCCAGCCGGGCCATACGCTCGTGACCGGCGGCATCTACAGCCGCATCCGCAATCCGAGCTATCTCGGCCTGGTCGTCAATTCGCTCGGCTGGGCGCTGGTGTTCCGCTCGAGCGTCGGCGTGCTGCTGGTCGTGCTGACGCTCGTGCCGCTCGTCGCGCGAATCCGTTCGGAGGAGGCATTGCTGCGTTCGCAATTCGGCGCCGAATACGACGCGTATTGCGCGCGGACGTGGCGGTTGCTGCCCGGCGTGTACTGACCCCGTCATCTTTTCCCCGACCGTCGTCCGGATGCCCGTTACCGGCGTGTGCAGATGTGTTGCCACGTGTGTCTCGAACGTGCGATCGCGTGCATGACCGGCGTGCCGCAACGTGGGGTCGGACCGATGCGGGAGCCAATGCCGGCAAGGGTTTCAGCCGGATTCGACGGCCCCGTTGAATGTCTGTGATTCGTAAACAACTTGTTACCACAATGTCCACGGCAAGGATGCGGGACCGGTGCTATTCTTCGCCGCAAGCTCATTGAAATGAATTGGTCCGCGGTTCGGCACAATGCCTGGCCCGACGTCGATCGATTCAGATCGTCGTACCGAGCGGACCTCGATAACCAGAATTGCGAACAAGGAAGAATACGGGAATGTGGAAGAAAATCGCCCCCGCTCTCGTCGTCGCCGCGTTGACCGGCGCGACTGCACTGCCGGCAATGGCCGGTGACTTGAACAACGCGCTCGGCGGCGCGCTCGGCGGGGTTGCCGGCGCAGCGGTCGGCGGCGCGGTCGGCGGCAGCACGGGCTCCGTCATCGGCGGCGCGATCGGCGGCGGCGCCGGCGGCGCGGTGACGTCGAACCGTCGCGAGCGCACCGGCGCGATCATCGGCGGCGCCCTCGGCGGCGGCGCGGGTACCGCGGCCGGCAACGCGATGGGCGGCCGCACGGGCGGCCTGCTGGGCGCGGCGGTCGGCGGCGGCGCCGGCGCGGCGCTCGGCGGCAACATGTCGCGCAGCTCGTACGATCGCGATCACGGCGACCGCGGCTACCGTCACCGCAAGCACCGTCACCACCGCGACTGGGACTGATCGCCGCTGGCGCGGCACGGTGCGCGATCCGCGCACCGGCGCGCCGACGGCGTCGGGACTTCGACGCGAACCTCAGCCCGGCAGCCTGCCGGGCCGCTTCGCCGGCCAGACCGGCGATGCGCCTCCGGCTTCAATCAGCCACTGCCATGGGCCCGATCGACGGGCCGGCCATCCTCCTCCCGCCGTTTCCCCCATTTCGCTTGTCGACGACATCGCGTCCCGCGCATGAATGTGCCCGGACGGGATGGGCCGAATGTCCTCTGCTTTCCGTTCGCCGCGTCGGCTCGTTCCAGCCTGACGTGAGCGTATCCCGCGACCCTGCTGCAGCGATCCGCTGTCGCGCGCTTGTCGATCGCCATCGATCCGCTTAACGGGACGTGTTGAATTGCGCATGGGTACGCCGTATTGCCGGGTACGGACGCATCGCGCGCACCGCGCAACCGTCAGGATTTCCCTGATGGTCGGCATGCCCCCGCAACGCCTCCCGACCGCGCGTCGCGGGCGGCGGCGGGTAGTGGGAAATCGAATGGATGTCATCGCAACATTTAATTGGTCGATCGAGATCGACTTCGCTATCGTCGGCGATGCTCGCGTACGGAGTCGAACCGTGCCGCTGTCCGCGCCTCGCCGCATGATCGCGAGCGCTGCGGCCCGGCCGCCGGCCCGCCGCGTCCGATGAACCGGACGGACCCGATGCGAAGCCTGGCCGACCGACCGAAGGCGCATGCGCCTTCAAGCCACCCCGGCAACGATGTCCCGCCCCGCATGCGTGCCCCACGCGCATGCGGACCGCCCGATGCCGTTTGCGCCCGGGGCCGGACCAACCCATTGCCTGGATGCAATATGTCTAAGACAACGTATTACGCGCCGCATGGCGGCCACCCGCCGCAGACGGATCTGCTGACCGATCGCGCGATGTTCACCGAGGCGTACGCGGTGATCCCGAAGGGGGTGATGCGCGACATCGTCACGAGCTGGCTGCCGTTCTGGACCCACACGCGCCTGTGGGTGATCGCGCGCCCGCTGTCGGGTTTCGCGGAAACCTTCTCGCAGTACATCGTCGAAGTGAATCCGGGCGGCGGCAGCGACAAGCCCGAGCAGGACAAGAACGCCGAAGCCGTGCTGTTCGTCGTCGAAGGCGAAGCCGAGCTGACGCTGCAGGGCCAGAAGCACACGCTGAAGCCGGGCGGCTATGCGTTCATCCCGCCGGGCGCGGACTGGACGCTGCACAACGTCAGCGATGCCGCGGTGCGTTTCCACTGGGTGCGCAAGCACTATCAGGCGGTCGACGGCATTCCGTTGCCGGAAGCGTTCGTGACCAACGAGCAGGACGTCGAGCCGATCCCGATGCCGGGCACCAACGGCGCATGGGTGACGACGCGCTTCGTCGACATGAGCGACATGCGTCACGACATGCACGTGAACATCGTGACGTTCGAGCCGGGCGGCGTGATTCCGTTCGCTGAAACGCATGTGATGGAGCATGGCCTGTACGTGCTGGAAGGCAAGGCTGTCTATCGCCTGAACCAGGACTGGGTCGAGGTGGAAGCCGGCGACTTCATGTGGCTGCGCGCGTTCTGCCCGCAGGCTTGCTATTCGGGTGGGCCTGGCCGGTTCCGTTATCTGCTGTACAAGGATGTGAACCGTCACATGAACCTGACGCTGAACCCGGCGCGCTGAAGCGTCGCGCAAGTCGGATATGAAAACCCGCTGGTGTGAGCCGGCGGGTTTTTTTTCGGGGTTCCGCGCGGGTTTCTTTGGATGTCGGGTGGCGACCCGGAACGGCCCTTCAGATTTATCCAAAGCGGCCAATCGTTGCGACCTGCGGCGGGATTTTATAGCCACGCTCGACGAGTATCTTGGCCTCGGCGCGACTGCGGAATCATTCCCGATTAAATCGCTTCTCCCGCAGGGTGCCGTTGGAACCTTCAACGGAGTCGTTCTGCCAAGGTGTAGTGGTCAACTGATCCCGGACACTGCGTTAAGTTTTTCTTCCGCAACCGCCGGCGCCAGTCCGTCATTGAACTGATGCGGCCGTATCCAGTTGTACCGGTGCATCAGGTAGTGGCTGATGTCCC
>NZ_JACCQB010000064.1:0-36440 GCF_015712265.1 Burkholderia sp. 9777_1386
CCGAAATCACGCCGAGCAGCGGATCGCGCTGCGTGTACACGCGGCGCTTCTTGCCGTGCGGCGTCAGATCGCACGAGAAGATCTGCCCGTCGTCCTTCAGCACTTCGCCGGCGCCGAACGTGAGCACATCGGCCACGCGGCCGGCCTCGTAAGTCGAATCCTTGATGCACAAGCCGGCCTCGGCCGTGATCAGCGCCGCGATCTCCGCGGTGCGCGAGCGCACGATGTCGGCCGCGCGGCGCAGGATCGCCGCGCGATCGTGGCGCGTGAGCGTCGGCCGGTACGCACGCGCGACCGCGAATGCACGGCGCACGTCGTCGAGCGTCGCCTTCGGCACGGTGCCGACCAGCGCGCCGTCGTACGGGTTGCGCACGTCGATCACCGCGTCGCGGTGAATCCGTTCGCCGTCGATTCGCAGTGCTTCGCGACGAATCTCGCGGACGGCCGTCGATGCTGCAATGGCGTTCATGACTGTATCCCCCAAGGATGCGCGTGCATCACTGCAGATGGTTGAGCGCGATGTCGATGATGTCGAAGTTGCGCAGCCGCGCGCGGCCGGTGACGTCGGTCGCGACCGGCTTGCTGAAGATCAGCGGCACGATCTGCTCGGAGATCCCGCCGTGCGAACGCAGCGGCACGTCGAGGCCCGACAGGTCGTGCTTGATGCGGCGCGTGCCGAGCACGACGTCCTGCTTCGAGATCACGATCAGGTCGCCCATCCGCGCGGGCGGCAGCTCGAAGCGCGCGCAGCCTTCGGCGCCCGTCAGCACGACCTCGATGCCGTCGACCGCCGCGAGCCGCGCGCGCAGCGCGTCGGCATCGGCGGTGGCCGGCACGTAGACGGTCGCGAACGAGCCGAGCGCACCGTGGTGCACGACGTACGGATCGGTGATCGGCAGGATCACGCGCGCCGCATCGTGGCCGAGCCATTCGTCGAACAGCTCCTGCAGGTAGATCACGTTCGGCTCGCCGGTCGCGTCGTCGTGCTTCGCGTTCATCCCGTGATCGGCCGTGATCGCGATGATCGCGCCGAGTGCGTCGAGACGCTGCAGGTACGTGTCCATCATCGCGTAGAACGCGTTCGCGCCTTCGGTGCCGGGCGCGCACTTGTGCTGCACGTAGTCGGTGGTCGACAGGTACATCAGGTCGATCGGGCGCGTCTCGAGCAGGCGCACGCCGGCCGCGAACACGAATTCCGACAGGTCCGCGCTGTACACGCTCGGCACCGGCTTGCCGACCAGCTCGAGCACGTTGTCGATGCCGTTTTCCTCGACGCTCGCCTCGTCGGCCTTTTCCGACGAGAAGCAGATGCCCTTCAGCCCCTTGCCGAGCAGGCGGCGCAGCTTGTCCTTCGCGGTGACGACCGCGACGCGCGCCCCCCGTTCGGCGAAGGTCGCGAGCACGGTGGGCGCGACCAGGTACTTCGGATCGTTCATCAGCACTTCGGCGCCGGTGTCGCGATCGTAGAAGTAGTTGCCGCTTATCCCGTGGATCGCCGGCGGCACGCCGGTGACGATCGACAGGTTGTTCGGGTTCGTGAAGCTCGGCACCACGCACTCGCCCTTGAGCGCGGTGCCCGGCTTCAGCAGCGTGCGCAGGAACGGCGCGACGCCGGCCTCGGCGGCTTCCTCCAGATATTCGTATGCGCAGCCATCGACGCACACGACCACCACGGGCCGGCTCATCCAGTTGTAGCGGCGGCCGTTCACTTCCACGGATACAGGCGTTTCAGTCATGACGTTCATTCCTTTCAGGTCGAAGGGGGTGAGCCGTCGGCGCCCGCGCCGCGCCGAAGGGAGGTGTTTTCCATGCTTGACATTAAAATTGATGATTTGTAGATTGTCAACAACATGCAGAGAACAGAAAGCAAAACAACGAAGCAGCAAGAGGGCTGGTCTCCACTCATCCGCCGTGTGCCGCGGCGCCACAGTCAAGGGGTCTGAAGATGAACGAAGTGCCGGTAAACAAGCGTTTGAACGCATGGGCGGCGGGCGCGGCCCGCGTCGCGCTGGCTGCCGCGGTGGCGCTCGGCGCCGCGCACGCGGCGTACGCGAAGACGTCGCTGCTGGTCTACACCGCGCTGGAAGACGAGGCGATGAAGCCCTACAAGGACGCGTTCGAGAAGGCGAACCCCGATCTCGAGATCCGCTGGGTGCGCGACTCGACCGGCTCGGTCACCGCGAAGTTGCTCGCGGAGAAGAACAATCCGCGCGCGGACGTCGTGCTCGGCCTCGCCGCGTCGAGCCTCACGCTGCTCGACCTGCAGGGCATGCTGATGCCGTACACGCCGAAGGGCTTCGACCAGCTCACGCGCAAATACAGCGACGCGAACACGCCGCCGCACTGGGTCGGCATGGACGTGTGGGGCGCGACGATCTGCTACAACCGCGTCGCCGCGCAGGCGAAGAACATCCCGAAACCGACGTCGTGGGAAGACCTGACGAAGCCCGTCTACAAGGGCGCGATCGTGATGCCGAGCCCCGTTTCGTCGGGCACCGGCTATCTCGACGTGACCGCTTGGCTGCAGACCTTCGGCGACGATCGCGGCTGGAAATTCATGGACGCGCTCGACAAGAACGTCGCGCAGTACGTGCACTCGGGCTCGAAGCCGTGCACGCTCGCCGGCACCGGCGAATTCCCGATCGGCATCTCGTTCGAGTTCCGCGGCCACGAACTGCAGGCGCAGGGCGCGCCGATCGATCTCGTGTTCCCGAAGGAAGGGCTCGGCTGGGACATGGAAGGCACGGCGATCATGAAGACGACGAAACAGCCCGACGCCGCGAAGAAGCTCGCCGACTTCATGGCGAGCAAGGAAGCGAACCAGATCACCGCGCGCTGGTGGGCGATCGTCGCGTATCCGGGCGTCGCGCGGAAGCTGGCCGGCATCCCCGACAACTACTCGGACCTGCTCGTGAAGAACGACTTCGTGTGGTCCGCGAAGAACCGCCAGTCGATCCTCGATACGTGGCAGAAGCGCTACGGCGCGAAAGCGCAGCAGTAACGCCGCGACCGGCTGCGGGGCCGCGCCGCGCGCCGCCCCGCGTCACCCTTTCCGTCGTCGAATCCGGCCCCCGGGCCGCCCCTCCATGGAGGCGCGCATGGCACCTTATCTGAGCGTAGAACGCATCGAGAAGCGGTACAACGACACGCAGGTCCTCACCGACATCAACCTGAGCGTGATGAAGGGCGAGATGATCTGTTTCCTCGGGCCGTCCGGCTGCGGGAAGACCACGCTGCTACGGATCATCGCGGGGCTCGAGACGCAGAACGCCGGCCACATCATGCAGGACGGCCGCGACATCTCGCGGCTGCCGCCGCAACTGCGCGACTACGGAATCGTGTTCCAGTCGTATGCGCTGTTCCCGAACCTCACCGTGTACGACAACGTCGCGTACGGGCTCGTGAACCGCAAGATGAAGCGCGACGCGATCCACGAGCGCGTGCATACGCTGCTGGCGCTGGTCGGTTTGCCCGACAGCCATCGCAAGCATCCGGGCCAGTTGTCCGGCGGCCAGCAGCAACGCATCGCGCTGGCGCGCGCGCTCGCCACCTCGCCCGGCCTGCTGCTGCTCGACGAGCCGCTGTCGGCGCTCGACGCGCGCGTGCGCGTGCGGCTGCGCCAGGAGATCCGCGCGCTGCAGCAGCGGCTCGGCGTGACGACGATCATGGTCACGCACGATCAGGAAGAAGCGCTGTCGATGGCCGATCGCATCGTCGTGATGAACCACGGCGTGATCGAGCAGATCGGCACGCCGCTCGAAATCTACCGGCAACCGGCATCGCCGTTCGTCGCGGACTTCATCGGCCGCGTCAACACGATTCCCGCCGAGGTCGCGCAGGACGGCACGCTGCGCGCGGGCGGCATCGGCTTCGACTGCCGCCACGGCACCGCGCAAGGCGCGGCGGTGTCGGTCTACGTGCGGCCCGAGGACCTGCGCATCCGCGTGCCGGGCGAGACGGCCGACAACGTGCTGGCCGGCCGCGTCGAGAAGCTCGAATTCCTCGGCGCGTTCTGCCGCGTGAGCTTCCGGATCGACGGGCTCGACGGCCAGGAGATCGTCGCCGACCTGTCGTATCACGACGTCGACCGCACCGGCGTGCAGGCCGGCGTGCGCATCGACCTCGCGCTCGATCGCGAGCATGTCCGCGTGTTCCCGTGCGCGAAGGAGCGACTCCAATGAGCACCGTCCTGACCGAGCGCCGCCGCGGCGCGTCCGCCCCCGCCGACGTCCGGCAGCTCACGCACTGGCACGATCGCCTCGCGCAGCTCGCGCTGGTCGCGATGGCCGCGCTGATGTCGCTGTTCCTGCTGCTGCCGCTCGCGCTCGTCGTGCAGAAATGCTTCGTCGACGCGGACGGGCGCTTCGTCGGCGCGCACAACTTCGTCGAGTATCTGGAGGACAGCGGCGTGCTGCGCTCGATGCTGCATTCGCTGACGGTCGGCGCGCTCGTCACGATGATCGTCGTGCCGATGGCGTTCACGTTCGCGTATGCGCTGACACGCTCGTGCATGCCGCTGAAGAACGCGGCACGCACGATCGCGCTGCTGCCGTTGCTCGCGCCGACGCTGCTGTCGGCCGTGTCGTTCATCTACTGGTTCGGCAATGCGGGGCTGCTGAAGCCGCTGCTGCACGGCCATTCGATCTACGGGCTGCCGGGCATCGTGCTGAGCATGGTGTACGCGTCGTTCCCGCACGTGCTGATGATCCTCGTCACCGCGCTGTCGCTCGCGGACGGCCGGCTCTACGAAGCCGCCGACGCGATGGGCACGGGCCGCCTGCGCAAGTTCTTCACGATCACGCTGCCCGGCGCGAAGTACGGGCTGATCAGCGCGACGATGGTCGCGTTCACGATGTGCATCAACGACTTCGGCGTGCCGGTCGTGATCGGCGGCGCGTACAACGTGCTGTCGACCGACATCTACAAGCTGATCATCGGGCTGCAGGATTTCAACCGCAGCGCGGTCGTGAGCCTGATGCTGCTGTGCCCGGCGCTCGTCGCGTTCGGCGTCGACTACTTCATCCGCCGCCGCCAGCAGTCGCAGCTCGGCGCGCGCTCGACGCCGTACCAGCCGAAGCCGTCGCGCGGCTTCGACGCCGCGATGCTCGCGTACTGCGCGCTCGTGTGCGCGTTCTTCATCGCGGTGGTCGGCATCTCGGTGTTCGCGTCGTTCGTCAAGTTCTGGCCGTACCAGATGACGCTCGGGCTGCAGCATTACGAGATGGGGTTGATCGCGGCCGGCATCTTCGACGCGTACAAGAACAGCCTGCGGATGGCCGCGACGGTGGCGCTCGGCGGCACGATCGTCGTGTTCGGCGGCGCTTACCTGATCGAGAAGACCCGCGGCGCACGCTGGCTGCGCGGCTTCATCAGCCTGTGCGCGATCCTGCCGATGGGCGTGCCGGGGCTCGTGCTCGGCATCAGCTACATCTTCCTGTTCAACGCGCCCGGCAATCCGCTGAACGGGCTGTACGGATCGCTGTGGCTGCTCGCGATCGTCACGGTCGTCCACTACTACGCGTCGAGCCACCTCACCGCCGTCACCGCGCTCCGGCAGATCGACAGCGAGTTCGAGGCGGTATCCGCGTCGCTGAAGGTGCCGTTCTACAAGACCTTCCTGCGCGTGACGGTGCCCGTGTGCCTGCCCGCGATCCTGCTGATCGCGCGCTACCTGTTCGTCAACGGGATGACGACGGTGTCGGCCGTCGCGTTCCTGTACTCGCCGGACACGCAGCCCGCGTCGGTCGCGATCCTGAACCTCGACGACGCGGGCCAGATGGGCCCGGCCGCCGCGATGGCCACGCTCGTGCTCGCGACCTCGTCGTTCGCGTGCGTACTGTTCGCCTGCATCTCGCACCGCCTGCTGCGCCGTACGCAGGCATGGCGCAACCCGCATCGCCGTTGATTCCCTGCCGCATTCACGTGACGTCCCGACTTCATCGAGGAGACACCATGACGCTCGCTGCCCAGCCCATCCTGCTGACCCCCGGCCCCCTGACGACCTCCGAGCGCACGCGCGACGCGATGCTGCGCGACTGGGGCTCGTGGGACGGCGATTTCAACGCGATCACCGCGCGGCTGCGCGAACGCCTGCTGCAGATCGTGCACGGCGAAGGCACGCACGAATGCGTACCGCTGCAAGGCAGCGGCACGTTCTCGGTCGAAGCGGCGATCGGCACGCTGGTGCCGCGCGACGGCCACGTGCTGGTGCCGAACAACGGCGCGTATTGCCAGCGCCTCGCGAAGATCTGCCGCGTGCTCGGCCGCCGGCTCACGACGATCGACTACCGCGAGGATCGCCGCGTCGATCCGGCCGACGTCGAGCGCGCGCTCGCCGCCGATCCGTCGATCACGCACGTCGCGCTCGTGCACTGCGAAACCGGCGCCGGCGTGCTGAACCCGCTGCACGACGTCGCACAGGCCGTCGCGAAGCACGGGCGCGCGCTGATCGTCGACGCGATGAGCTCGTTCGGCGCGATCGACATCGACGCGCGCACGACACCGTTCGACGCGGTGATCGCCGCGTCCGGCAAATGCCTCGAGGGCGTGCCGGGGCTCGGCTTCGTGATCGCCAAGCGCAGCGCGCTCGAACGCTGCGAAGGCAACAGCCACTCGCTCGCGATGGACCTGTACGACCAGTGGGTCTACATGCAGCGCACGACGCAGTGGCGCTTCACGCCGCCGACGCACGTGGTCGCCGCGCTCGACGCGGCCGTCGCGCAATACATCGACGAAGGCGGGCTCGCCGCGCGCGGCGGCCGCTACCAACGCAACACCCGCGCGCTGCTCGACGGGATGCGCGCGCTCGGCTTCCGGCCGTTCCTCGATCCGGCGATCCAGGCGCCGATCATCGTCACGTTCCATGCGCCGGATGATCCGAACTACGACTTCAAGCGGTTTTATCAGGAGGTCAAAAAGCGCGGCTACATTCTGTATCCGGGCAAGCTGACCGAAGTGGAGACGTTCCGCGTCGGCTGCATCGGCCATTTCGGCGAGGCCGGGATTCCGGGCGCCGTCGCCGCGATCGCCGACACGCTGCGCGCGATGGGCGTACGCCGCTTGTCGGCCGAAGCGGCGGCATGACGACGTGACGCGATGCCCCGGCCGCGTGCGCAGGCGCAGGCGGCCGCCCGTTTTCCCGGCCGTGCGCCGCACGGCCCCTTATCGACGACTCTCCGATGCGACCCTTCTGGATCGAACAAGCGCTGTTCAACGACGGCGATCTCGCCCCCGCGCTGCAAGGCGCGACGCAGGCCGACGTGTGCATCGTCGGCGGCGGCTTCACGGGCCTCTGGACCGCGATCCAGGCCAAGCAGCAGCATCCCGCGCTCGACATCGCGATCCTCGAAGCCGACCTGTGCGGCGCCGGCGCGAGCGGCCGCAACGGCGGCTGCCTGCTCACGTGGTCCGCGAAATTCCTGACGCTGCGGCGCCTGTTCGGCGAAGCCGAGGCAATCCGGCTCGTGAAGGCGTCGGAAGCGGCCGTGCAGCACATCGCCGATTTCTGCCGCGCGCACGACATCGATGCGGAACTGCGGCTCGACGGCACGCTGTACACCGCGACGTCGCGCGCGCAGGTCGGCACGCTCGCGCCGGTGCTCGATGCGCTTGCCGCGTGCGGCATCCACAGCTACGAGCCGCTGCCGCCCGCCGAAGTCGCGCGCCGCTCGGGCTCCGCGCGCAATCTCGACGGCGTCTACTCGCCGATCGCCGCGACCGTGCATCCGGGCAAGCTCGTGCGCGGGCTGCGCCGCGTCGCGCGCGCGATGGGCATCCGGATCTACGAGCGCACGCCGATGCTCGACTTCACGCCCGGCCAGCCGGCCGTCGTGCGCACGCCGTCCGGCAGCGTCACGGCGGGCAAGCTCGTATTCGCGATCAATGCGTGGATGGCGAGCCGCTTCCCGCAGTTCGAGCGGACGATCGCGGTCGTGTCGAGCGACATGGTGATCACCGAGAAATGCCCGGAGCTGCTCGAGCGGACCGGGCTCGTGGACGGCGTGTCGGTGCTCGATTCGCGGATCTTCGTCTACTACTACCGCACGACCGCCGACGGGCGGCTGATGCTCGGCAAGGGCGGCAACACGTTCTCGTGGCGCAGCCGCATCGCGCCGGTGTTCGACCGCCGCTCGCCGTACGAGGCGCAGCTCACGCACAGCCTGCGCGAGTTCTTCCCGTCGCTCGCGGGCGTGCCGGTCACCGCGAGCTGGAACGGGCCGTCCGATCGTTCGGTGACGGGCTTCCCGTTCTTCGGCCGCCTCGACGACGCGCCGAACGTGTTCTACGGCTTCGGCTATTCGGGCAACGGCGTCGGGCCGACCTACATGGGCGGACAGATCCTGTCGTCGCTGGTGCTCGGCCTCGACAACGCGTGGACGCGCAGCCCGATCGTGCGCGGCCCGCTCGGCCATTTCCCGCCGGAGCCGATCCGCTATGTCGGCGCGCACGTCGTGCGCAACGCGATCCGCCGCAAGGAGCGCGCGGAGGACGAGAGCCGGCGGCCGTCGGTGGTCGATACGTGGCTCGCGAAGTTTGCGAGCGCGGCGGGGAAGGCCGACAAGGCATGACGACGGGTTGATCCGCTGAACCGAAGCGCAACGAAAAAGGGACGCGGCGACGCGTCCCTTTACCTGTGCGCGACAGCTCCCGCGGGCGTTGCCGGGCTTTTATGCGCCGGCCTTCTCCCGCGCCGCCTTGCCCGTCGCAGGCAGCCCCTGCTCGTGCGTACGGCGCATCCGCGCGAGGCCGTGCGCGACGTGCTCGCGCACGAGCGCGACGGCCTTGTCCTCGTCGCCGGCCGCGAGCGCCTGCACGATCTTGTCGTGCTCGGCCGCCGACACCGCGATCGCATCCTCCTCGGCCTCGATCGCCGCCTGGCGCAGCAGGCCGAGCTGGCGCACGAGCCGCCGGTAGGTATCGGTGAGATGGGTATTGCCGACGCCGACGACCATCGCGTCGTGGAACTGTACGTTCAGCTCGGTATAGCGCGTGACGTCGTGCGTCTTCGCGGCGTCCTTCATCGACTGGATGATGCCCTTCAGCACCTTCAGCGTCTCGGGCGAGATGCGCTTCGCGAGCGCGCGCGCGACCGACTCGTCGAGCATCGCGCGCACTTCGTAGATTTCCTCGGCCTCGCGCAGCGGCACGACGCGCACGGTCACGCCGCGGTTCTTCTCGTTGCGCAGCAGGCCGGCCTGTTCGAGCGCGCGGAACGCTTCGCGCACCGGGCCGCGCGACACGTTCAGCCGGGTCGCGATCTCGACTTCGTTGAGCTTTTCGCCCGGCGCGTATTCGCCGGAGACGATCGCGCGCTCGAGCATGTCCTGGACGATCATCGCGAGCGACTGGCTTTGCAGGAGTTCGATGGCGCTGAGCGCGTTCGGGGCAGTCATGGTCGGGCAGGCAGCGGGCTATGGATGAAAACGAGGGCGCCATATCGGCGAATGATCCTTGTATACCCTCGGCCCGGCATATTGTCAACAGTTTTCAGTTTCCAAAATCCAATCCGGCGTGCCGGAATGCGGCCGGCACGCGAGGGTCGCGCGCGGCGGGCGAACCGCCCCGCTTCGCGCGACCCTGCGCAACCGTCAGGCCGTGTGCTTCACCGGCCCCGGATCGCTGTGGCTCGGCCGGCCCGTCTCGACGTGGCCCGCGAAGCGACGCACGACCTTGTCGTCGCCGCCGCGCAGCGTGGTCGCGGTAATCGTCAGATCGTACCAGCCGTGGCTCGACGACAGCTCGAAGTGCGCCTCGATGCGCTCGCCCGGCGCCAGCGTGTAGGTGCGTGCATGCGCATGGCTGTACGCGTTGTCGACCGTCACGCGGCAGCTCGCGCGCCCGCTGTTGCGCAGTTGCAGGTAGACGTGGCGATTGCGCACGTCGTAGCCGATCTTCGCTTCGGGGTTCGCGTGGCGGCCGTCCGCGGCGAGCCGCGTGTTGCCCTGGAACTCGCACAGATAGCCGTTCGGGCCGTAGGCCGCGAGATGGTAGTCGCCGCGCGCGGCCGACGTGCTCCACGTGTCGACGAAGCGGTCGCGCGCGGACACCGCGTAGCGGCGCGGCGGCGTCGCCGGGTTGCGGCGGTCGTACACGTAGAACGCGGCGCCCGCGTCGCCGGTGTTCGCGAAGTCGAGCGACACGGTGTCGTCATGCGCGCCCACGCGGCTGTGCACGAACAGCTCGTACGGCAGCGCACGCGCCGGCCGCGTGCCCGGCTCCTGCGCCGGCATCGACTGTTGCGCGGGCACCTGGTACGCCTGGCCGGCCGTCGCGAGGTGCTGCGGCACCGTGAAGCTCACCGTGCGCGTGTCGGGGCGCGCGGAGAAGTCGAACGCCGACGTGAGGTCGCCGCAGATCGACCGGCGCCACGCGCTGATGTTCGGTTCCTTCACGCCGAAACGCGCTTCGAGGAAACGCAGCACCGACGTATGGTCGAACGTCTCCGAGCAGACCCAGCCGCCCTTCGTCCACGGCGAGATGATGATCAGCGGCACGCGCGGCCCGAGGCCGATCGGCTGGATGCCGCCCGGGTCGGCGCCCGGCACGAGCGGGCTCATTTCGCCCGGATACTTGTTCAGGTCGAGCAGCTCGTCGCCGAGGGTCGACAGCAGGTTCGACGACACGATCCCCTGCCCGCCCACGCCGCTCGTGACCGGCGGCACCGGCGGCACGACGTGATCGAACAGTCCGTCGTTCTCGTCGTAGTTCAGGATGAACACCGTCTTCGCCCACACTTCCGGGTTCGACGTCAGCGCCTCGAGCACCATGTTGATGTAGAACGCGCCGTCGGTCGGCGACGCCTGCGGGTGCTCGCTGTACTTGTACGGCGACACGATCCACGACACCTGCGGCAGCCGGTTCGCCTGCACGTCGGCCTTCAGCTCCGCGAGCGTGTGGTTCGATGCGCCCTTGTCGACCAGCGGGCCGCTCGCGCCTTCCTTCACCTGGAAGCGCTTGAAGAACATCAGCGAGTTGTCGGTGTAGTTGTCGGTCGGGTCGCCCGGGATGCCGGTGCCGCCCTGGTACACCTTCCAGCTGATCTTCGCGTTCTCGAGGCGTTCGGCGTAGGTCGTCCACGTGTAGCCGTTCACGTCGTTGCGCTCGCCGATACCCGGGCCGTTCGGCGCGCTGCCGTAGACGTTGCGCGAATCGATCGTGCCGGTCCACAGGTAGATGCGGTTCGGCGCCGTGTCGGCGTGCGCGGAGCAGAAGTACGAATCGCAGATCGTGAACGCGTCGGCGAGCGCGTAGTGGTACGTGAGATCCTGGCGCTTCAGGTAGCCCATCGTCAGCACGTCCTGCTTCTGGTTCACCCACTGGTCCCACTGGCCGTTGTTCCAGGACAGGTGGCCGCTGCTCCAGCCGTGATTGGTGCCCGGCTGGAATTCGGTCGTCTGCTTCGGATCGAGGTAGAACGGCAGCACGTACGGCGCGGACGGATCGAGCCCGCGCGAGTGGTAATTCTTCGTGAACACCGATGCCGGCGGCTGCTGCCACACCGGTGCGCCGTTCGGCAGCAGGTGCGGACGCGGGTCGTCGAAGCCGCGCACGCCGCGCAGCCCGCCGAAGTAATGGTCGAACGAACGGTTTTCCTGCATGAAGATCACGACGTGCTCGACGTCACGGATCGTGCCGGTGCGATAGGCGGCCGGCATCGCCAGCGCATTGCGGATCGCGGGCGGAAAGCCCGCGTAGGCGGCCATCGCGCCGGCCGACTGCGCGGCGAGGCGCAGGAAATCGCGTCGATTGTTCGAGGACATGAAAAGCACCCTGTGGTCGGTGGGAGTGGGGTCGCCGGACGAGCGGGCCGGCGATCTGCGTCGCCGTTATTACCCCGCACCGGCATGTCCCGGCCGTGACCGGTTCCCGCAGGTTTCTTTGGGTGACCCACAGGATTTTTTTGGAAGCGGCGCACGGCGCGCCTTTCATGCGGCCGACATATGCATGCGTTACGCTGACGCGCGATGAAGAGGGGGGAGAAGCCGAGTCGTGTTCGATCAGCTGAAGGCGTTCCACGCGACCGTCCGGCAGGGCAGCATCACGCGCGCCGCGCGCCACCTCGGCGTGAGCCAGCCGACGATTGCCGCGCAGATCCGGCAGGTCGAGCAGGTGTACGGCGTCGAGCTGTTCTACCGCAGCGGCCGCAAGCTCGAGGTGACCGACACGGGCATCGAGCTGCTGCCGCTCGTCGAGCAGATGATCGCGCTCGAGGCGCAGGCCGACATCATGCTGCGCAACGTCGGCGGCCTGTTCGAAGGCCACCTGCGGATCGGCGCGACGGGCCCGTACTACATCATGGACGCGGTCGGCCGCTTCTCGAGCGCGCACCCGTCGATCGCGCTCACGTGCCGGATCGGCAACTCCGAGGAAATCCTGCAGGCGCTGCAGGAATTCCGCATCGATCTCGCGGTCTCGTCGCAGCGCAACGACGCCGACGGCCTGGAACGCAAGGTGATCTCGACCGATCCGCTGGTGCTCGTCGTGCATCGCCATCATCCGCTCGCGCGGTTCGATTCGATCGACCCGGCGCAGCTCGCCGACGTGCGGCTGCTGATCCGGGAGGAAGGGTCGGTCACGCGCCGCTGCACGGAGACGATCCTCGCCGCGGCCGGCGTCGCGGCCCCATCGGTCGCCGAGATCGGCAGCCGCGAAGCGATTCGCGAGGCGATCCTGCATGGCGTAGGCGGCAGCCTGTTTCCGCTCGGCGAGGCCGAGCGCCATCCGGACCTGCGCGTGATCGCGCTGCGCGGCGTCGACACGACGATCGACGAATACGTGTACTACCTGAAGGCGCGCCGCCAGAGCCCCGCGATCGACGCGTTCCTCGCGTGCATCCTGCCGGGCGACGGCGAAGCGGCCGATGCGAGCGATGCGGCCGACACGGTTGAAACCGGACGAACGATGCGGCGGGTGAACGCGCGCTGAGCCGCCGCGCGTTCACCGCTTCCGCACACTACGTGGCGCTTTTCCCGCGCCTTCCCTCGTTGCTTTCCTCGTGCCTTCTTCTGTCGCGGCGCCGCGTCACTTCGGCAGCGCCGGAATCATCCAGGTCAGCACGTGCTGCTGCAGGAACACCAGCACGCCGAGCAACAGCGTGAGGATCACGCTGTGCCAGAAGGTGCGCGCGAACACGACGCCCTCCTGCCCTTTCAGGTCCGTCGTCGATACGCCCGTCGCGATGTTCTGCGGCGAGATCATCTTGCCCATCACGCCGCCCGACGAGTTGGTGGCGGCCATCAGCACCGGATCGAGGCCGAGCTGGCGCGCGGCGACGACCTGCAGGTTGCCGAACAGCGCGTTGCCCGACGTGTCGCTGCCGGACAGGAACACGGCGATCCAGCCGAGCGACGCGGACACCAGCGGGAACAGCGCACCGGTCGACGCGACGCCGGTGCCGAGCGTATAGCTGATGCCCGAGTAGTTCAGCAGGTACGCGAGCCCGACGATCATCATCACCGTGACGATCGCGATCCACGTCTGCCGCCACGTCTTCACCACGCATTCGACGAACGCGCCGGGGCCGGTACGCGTCAGCGCGGCCGTGACGATCGCCGACAGCAGGATCGCGGTGCCCGTGCCGAGCGGCTGGAAATCCCAGATCGCCGCATACGGCTTGTGGTACAGCGACACGTACACGGCGTTGTGCAGGCCCGGCCACTTGATCTTCACGTCGCCGATCGCCGCGACGTTCGCGTGCACCCACACGATCACGACCACCGACACGACGAGCCACGGCAACCAGCCGCCGAAGCCAGCGCGCGCGGCGCCGGCGGCGGCCGGCACGCTGCGCGCCAGCGCGTATTGCGGATCGGGCTGCGGCTTCCACACCTGCAGGAAGCCGATCGTCACGATCAGCGACGTGAGCGACGACAGCACGTCGGTGAGCTGGTAGCCGAGGAAGTTCGACGTGACGAACTGCGCGAGCGCGAAGCTGCCGCCCGACACGAGCAGCGCGGGCCACAGCTTCGCGATCGAGCGCAGCCCGCCGTATGCGCCGACCACGTAGAACGGCAGCAGCAGCGCGAAGAACGGCAACTGGCGGCCGACCATCTGCGCGAGCGTCGCGGGCGGCAGCGACGTGACCGCGCCGAGCACGGTGATCGGCACGCCGAGCGCGCCGAACGCGACCGGCGCCGTGTTGAACAGCAGCGTGTAGGTGAGCGCTTCGAGCGCGGGGAAGCCGAGCGCGATCAAGAGCGCGCTCGTGATCGCGACCGGCGTGCCGAATCCGGAGATCCCTTCGAGCAGACAACCGAACGAGAACGCGACGACGAGCAGCACGAGGCGGCGATCGTCGGGCAGGTTGTCGAGCATCCACTGCCGGAACTGGTCGAAGCGGCCCGACTTCACCGCGATGTTGTAGAGCAGCAGCGCGTTGAAGACGATCCACATCACCGGCACGACCGCGAGCGCCATGCCGGCGCCGACCGCGTTGAACGCGAGCCCGGCCGGCATCCCCCACGCGCCGATCGCGACCGCGAGGCCCGCGACGAGCCCGGCCAGCGACGCCTGCCACGCGGGGCGACGCAGCACGCCGAGCGCGATCAGCGCGACCGCGATCGGGATCGCGGCGACGAGGAACGACAGGAGCAGCGAGTGGGCGACGGGCGTCAACGGTTGCGCGAAGACGATGCCGGGCGGTAGGGCGTCGGTGGGATTCATCGTGTCTCCAGAGTCGACCCGGGCGCGCATGTCGATGTGCCGGGTTCGGGTCAAGGCGATGTCCTGCGGTCACGACCACGATCGGGCGCTTGCGTACGCAACGACGTTGCGCGGCCAACCGATCGGTCGCTTAAAAGAGGTTAGGAGGCGCGACGCGCTTGCACAAGGGGGGAGAAGCCCGATGCGGGCGAGCCGATGCGGACCGTCCACCGCACGATGACCGGCAGATGGCGCGCAGCTGTCGCGTTCGACAGGCAACCCGTCGCGGCCGGCTCACTGGTGCGCGCGCAATGTTGCGCGACCGGAAAAGGTGACTGCCAGCCACGAGGATGTTTCGTTTGGCCTCCGAAGCCTAGACTGGCTGCATCGCTTCCGCCCGCGCCAGCAACGGCGCGGCACCGGAACCTCACGGAGCACACACGATGAAGACGATGAAACACGCGGCATGCGCGTTCGTGCTGATCGGCGCGGCGTTCGCCGCTCACGCGCAAGCCGCGTCGACGCTCACGCGCGCGCAGGTCCGCCAGGAGCTCGTGGAGCTGCAGGCCGCCGGCTACCGGACGAGCCTCGCAAGCAGTCCGGACTTTCCGGAAAACATGCAGGCGGTCATGCAGCGCGCGGCGCAGGCGCGCAGTGAGGGCGACGCGGCCGGTTACGGCAGCGACGGCCGGTCCCACACGGAATCGGGCAAGCCGGCGCTGCCGCACGCGGCCGATCGCGGCACGTACGCGCATCACTGACCGGATCACCGACCCGATCACCGACGGAATCGGACGGATCGCGCGGCAGCGGCGCGGCGCACCCTGCGCCGGCCGCATGCGCGAGCGTCACACGCTGAAGCGGTTCAGCGTATAGGCGCGATAGGCGGCGACGAATGCGTCGAACGATCCGGCCTCCTTCGCTTCGAGCTCGGCCTGCTCGGCCAGCGACTTCGCGGCGAGCGCCTGCTCGGTGCGCAGCGTCTCGGCCGACGGCGGATGCGCGCGGAAATGCGCGGCATGCGCTTCGCTCTGCGCGAGCGCGAACGCGAGGAACGACTGGCCGTTCTCGCGCATCGTGCGCAGCACCCGCGCGGACGGCGTGCGTTCGGGATCGGCGAGCTTGTCGCGCTGCGCGGCGATCGCGCGCGCATGTTCGTCGCCGCCGCGGATTTCGTCGAGCCGGCGACCGACGATCTCGATATCGGCCATCAGTTCGTCGGCCCACTGCCGCAGCGTGATCGATTGGCCGTCGCGCGTCAGCGTGAGCCCCGGCTTGCGGCCGTCCATCGTCACGCTGCCGAAGTTCGCGTTCGCTTCCTTGTATGCGTCGCAGTCGAGCGGCGCGCTTTCGTCGAGTGCGCACGCGAGCAGGAACGCGTCGATGAAGCGCGCGGTCTCCAGCGCGATGCCGGTCGGCTCGAACGGATCGATGTCGAGGCAGCGCACTTCGATGTACTGGACGCCGCGCGACGCGAGCGCATGCAGCGGCCGCTCGCCCGAATACGTGACGCGCTTCGGCCGGATCGTCGAGTAGAACTCGTTCTCGATCTGCAGCACGTTCGTGTTGATCTGGATCCACTCGCCGTCGCGATGCGTGCCGATCGCCTCGTACGCCGGATACGGCTCGCTCACGGCCTTCGACAGCGCGTCGAGATAACCGGGCAGCGTGTTGTAGTCGACGTGCAGCGCGGCCTGGGCCGTCGTGTTCGAGTAGCCGAGATCGCTCATCCGCAGGCTGGTCGCATACGGCCGGTACAGCGTATCGGCGTCGAACGTATCGAGTTTGTGCGGCTTGCCGCGCAGGAACCTGGTATCGAGCACCGGCGACGCGCCGAACAGGTACATCAGCAGCCAGCTGCGGCGGCGGAAGTTGCGGATCTGCGCGAGATAGCATTCCGACTGGTAATCGACGAGCGTCGCCGTGGACCCTTCTTCCGCATGCAAGCGCCGCCACACTTCCTCGTGCAGCGAGTAGTTGTAGTGGATGCCGGCGATGCACTGCATCGTGCGGCCGTAGCGATACGCGAGGCCGCGCCGGTACACCGTCTTCAGGCGGCCGATGTTCGACGTGCCGTAATCGGCGATCGGGATCTGGTCGTCGGCCGGCAGCAGGCCCGGCATCGAGTCGTTCCACAGCATCTCGTCGCCGAGCGATGCATAGACGTAGCGATGCAGATCGTCGAGGCGCTCGAGCGTGAGCGCGGCGTCGCGCTCGGCGGGCGTGATCAGTTCGATCAGCGCTTCGGAATAGTCGGTCGTCAGCGCCGGATGCGTGAGCGCCGAACCGAGCGCGCGCGGATGCGGCGTGAACGCGATCATCCCGTCGCGCGTCACGCGCAGGCTTTCCTTTTCGATGCCGCGCAGGCCGTCGGGCAGATGCTGCCGCGTCGGGCCCGAGCTCAGCGCGTCGAGGCGATTCAGCAGCAGTTCGGACTGGCGGTGAGTCATGGTGTTCGACATGGAGACGCAAGTGCGTGACGGCCGCGCGCAGAACGCCGCGCGCGGCCGGCTGGATTGTTGGTCGCTTCGTTGGTAGCGGGCACTTTAACATCTCGCCGGAACCCGCGCTTGAGGTGGCTCCGGGCATGGCGCACGGGCCTGAGCGGGCGATCGGACGGGCCGGGCGCGGCAGCGCCGGCCCCGATCGCCGGGTCGGGACGAGGCCGATCGGCACGCCGGTCAGCGGAATTCGTCGGATGGAACGGGCGCGGCGAACGGGGGGCGGCAGGTGCAACCGTGTCGCGGAATGGATCGGGAAACCCCGCATCCGGAGACGTCGCACGCGCGGCATCCGGCCGTTGCCGGAGGCGTGGCATCGCCATGACGGGCCACGTCACGCCGGCACTTGTCGCATGCCGGCGCCGCCTGCGCACCGGGTTGCAGCCCCGCCTTCCGGCGGTCGCGCCCGGCCGCGGGCCGCCGCGCTTACCCGCCGCGCGCGCCGCCTGCCCGGTCGGCCACTTCGTTCCACAGATGCAGCGCCGCATACGCGCGCCACGGCCGCCAGCCTTCGGTGCGGCGCTTCTGGCTGGCGAGCCGGTCGAGCGCCGGGTCGCGCGCGGCGATCGACTGCATCAGCACGAGATCGGATGCCGGCCACGCGTCCGGGTCGCGCCATGCACGCATCGCGATGTACTCGACCGTCCACGGGCCGATGCCGGACAGGTCGAGCCACGCGCTGCGCAGCGTCGCGAGATCGGCATGCGCGCGATCGACCGGCACGTCGCCGGCCGCCACCGCGCGCGCCACGCCGGTCAGCGCGGCCACCCGCTTGCCGGGCATCCCGATCTTGTCGAGATCGCACGCGGCCAGCGCGTCGGGTGTCGGAAACCGCCACGCGGGCGCGCCGTCGTCGTCCTGCATCACGCGTTCGCCGGCCCGTTCGACGAGCCGGCCGACGATCGTCGTCGCGGCCTTCACGCTCACCTGCTGGCCGACGATCGCGCGCACGGCCAGCTCGAACCCCGACCACGCGCCCGGCACGCGCAGCCCCGGCGCGGCGTCGACGAGCGGCGCGAACCACGGATCGCGCGCGAGCCCGTCGCCGATCGCGGCCGGATCGGCGCCGAGGTCGAACATCGTCGCGACGCGCGCGGCGAATGCATCGTCGACGTGACGCGCGACCGCCCCTTCGACGGTCGCGATCAGACAATGCTTGCGCGGGTGTTTCGTGACGGTAAGCCGGCCCGCATCGCCGTGCAGATCGACGATGCGGCGATATACACCGTCGGCGACCTGCTCGACACCCGGAATCGCGCGCCCGCTGAAGAAGCGCAGCACGCGCGCCCAGTCGTACGGCGCCTTGTAGCGCAGCTCCATCTGCGCGGACGGCGGCACCGGGCCGCCGTTCGCGAGGGACTTGATCGTTGTCGTCTCGATGCTCAAACCGCACTGCCCTCCGTCTCGGCTTCGGCTTCATCGTCGTGAACGTGGCGCGCCTCGGCCGCGAGCAGCGTCGCCTTGCGGCGCACGCCCCAGCGATAGCCGGCGAGCGCGCCGCCCTTCTGCACGACGCGGTGGCACGGGATCGCGAGCGCGACCGGATTCGACGCGCACGCGGACGCGACCGCCCGCACCGCGCGCGGCGAGCCGAGCGCCTCGGCGATTTCCGAATAGCTGCGCGTCTCGCCGTACGGGATGTGCGTCAGCGCTTCCCACACGCGCTGCTGGAATGCGGTCGGCGCGATGTCGAGCGGCAGGTCGAATGCGTGCCGCGTACCGTCGAGATACGCGCGGATCTGCGTGACGAACGGCGCGAGCCGCGCGGACGATTCGACCAGTTCGGCGCGCGCGAACGTGTCCTTCAGTTCGCCGACGAGCGACGCCGCGTCGTCGCCGAACGCGATCCGGCAGATGCCCTGTTCGGTGGCGGCGACCAGCACCGTGCCGAGCGACGTCGACGCGGTCGCATAGTCGATCCGCAGGCCCGCGCCCTGACGGCGGAACGCGGACGGCGCCATCCCCAGCTCGCGCGGCACCGACGCATAGAGCCGCGACGGCGAGTTGAACCCCGCGTCGACGGCCGCCTGCGTGACCGGCTGCCCGCTTTGCAGCGCCTGCCGCAACGCCGCGCCGCGCTGCGCGGCCTGGTACTGCCGCGGCGACACGCCGACCACGCGCTTGAAGAGCCGCTGCAGGTGGAACGGGCTCACGTGCACGGCGTCGCTCAACTGCTGCAGCGTGAGCCGCTCGGCCTGCGCGTCGAGCACCGCGCATGCGCGATTGACGATGTCCAGTTCGCGCGGCAGCCCTTCCGGCTGGCAGCGCTTGCAGGGCCGGAAGCCGGCCGCGCGCGCGGCCGCCGGATCGGTGAAAAAGGACACGTTCTCGCGGCGTGGCCGCCGCGACGCGCAGGTCGGGCGGCAAAACACGCCGGTCGTGCGGACACCATAGAAGAACGCGCCGTCCGCATGCGGATCGCGCTCGGTCACGGCGCCCCAGCGGGCATCATCGGTCGGATAGGCGGTTTTCATTTGAACCTCGCACTCTCTAGTGTAGATGGTGCCTACTCTAGCCATCGGCACATGCCGTCGCGCCCTGAATCTTGCTCTGTGATTCATGCCGACGAATCGGGGCCACATCGATCGAGATAAATCCGACGAAACCCGCGCGGCGGCCGCTCCAGCGCGGTTTTCGTCATCGTCCCGTCACCATTTTGCTGCAGTGCGGATGCGACAAATCGCCGTCCTGACGTTTTTTTGCAATCGGAATATTGCGTCGCACCATCGCCGTGTGTATAGTTGGAATTGTCTCCTCCATGTCTCCTCCTGATATGGATTAAGCCCGTTCCGCACTGCGTGAACGGGCTTTTTTTCGTCCGTCGATTGTGCCGCGTTCCGGCCGGCGGCGCAGGCGCGATGCGTCTACACTCGATGCTCGTCGACTGCGAAGGAGTCCCCCGCTCATGAAACCCACCATCCGCGGAATCGATCACATCGTGCTGCGCGTGACCGACATGGCGGCGATGACGCGCTTTTACTGCGACGCCGTCGGTTGCCATGTGGAGAAGGAACAGCCCGATCTGGGCCTCGTGCAACTGCGCGCCGGCGACGCGCTGATCGACCTGCTGACGGTCGGCGGCCCGATCGACCGGCCCGACAGCGGGCCGCCCGGCACCGGGCGCAACCTCGACCACCTGTGCCTGCGCGTCGAGCCGTTCGATCCCGACGCATTGATCGCCCATTTCGCCGCGCATGGCGCGCGCCCCGGCGCGCCGGCCGAACGCTACGGCGCCGGCGGCTACGGGCCGTCGATCTACCTGTTCGATCCCGAAGGGAACATGGTCGAATTCAAGGGGCCGCCGGCCGCGCTCGGCTGAATGCGGCCGGCGCGCGGGCCGTTACGCGTCCGCGCGCGCCTTCAGCACCGTCCATTCGACCGCGACCGGATCGTGATCGGCGCTCGAGATCCACGCGGCGCCGTCCTGCACCGTGCACTGCAGGCGCATCGTGCGCTCGGCGAGCCGCCCGAGCGCGGCCGCGACGCCGTCGGCGAGCGACAGCACCTGCACGTTGCGCAACCGTTCGACCTTGCTGCGCACGCCCTGCCACCAGATATCCGACGTCTTGCCGCCGTACGCGATCACCGTGACCTGTCCGGCGCGGCCGGCCGCCTTCGAGATGCGTCGTTCGTCCGGCTGGCCGGCCTCGATCCACACGTCGATCGCGCCCGTCAGATCCTTCTGCCACAGGTCGGGCTCGTCGACGTCCGACAGCCCCTTGCAGAACTCGAGCCGCTCGTGCGCGAACAGCGCGAACGCGACGATGCGCACCATCATCCGGTCGTCGGTTTCCGACGGATGGCGCGCCACCGTCAGCGCGTGATCGGCGTAGTAATGCCGATCCATGTCGGCGATTTGCAGCTCGGCTTTGTAGATCGTGGATTTCAGCGCCATGCGGATGCGGCCCGGGCGGGCATTCGGTTCGGTCGGGCCGTGATGATACCGAATGCGCGCCGTCCGGCGTGCGTGATGCGCGATCCACAGCGCAACGGCCCGGCATGCGCCGGGCCGTGATCAGTTCGCGCCGCCGGCTCCTCGAGCCGGCGCGCTCGCGCGTCGTGCGACTGCGCGGGAATGGACGGTTATTGCTTGACGAAGCGCGAATCGGTCCAGAGGCCTTGCTGGTCGCTGTTGTCGGCGCTGACGAACTGCACGTCGCCCTGATCGACCGACACCACGCGGAAGCGCTGGCCTTCCGGCACCGACAGGCAGCGGAAGTCGTCGAAATACTGCTGCTTCGCCTGCGACTTGCCGTCACGCTCGTGACTCAATACGGAGTCCAGATTGTCTTTCGACAGACAGCCCCATGCGTTCTTCGTCAGCTGGATTTCCTGCTTCGGCTTGACGGCCGAATCGCCGCCGGCCTGCGCAATCGACACAGCGCAAAATGCGCCGACAAGGGCAAAGAGGACACCGGTACGCTTCATCATGTTCTGTCTCCAGGCTTGCGGGCACCAGGCTGGGTTAGCTATGTGTTTAAAGGTGATCGTGAACCCGCGTTTTTTACTTTAGAAGACCGGCAAACGATAGCAAGCACATTTGTTGTGCGACCGCAATAGCGGCGGATTGTCGCACCCCGTGCGCAGCCTGTTTTCGCGCAGTGTGCGCGACGGGTAAAAGCGGGCTGCCCGGCGGACAGCCTCGTCATGCCGGGCGGAAAGCGTTATCCGGCAAGGCTTTCATCCCAGTTACACTGCAGCGATTGAACGGTTTGGATAATCCATTTCGATATCCGGATCATTTTGATGCGCCGCACATAAAGTCATCCGAAACGATTCCACTTTACCGCAGCGCGCAATCGCATTTACCTGATACAAGAAAAATGCCAGGTATAAGCGGATCCGTATTTATCCGTAGTTCCCCGTGTCTATTCGGCGCCCGCGAAGCCCCGTCGCAAGCGCCTTTCACCGATGGTGTTTACCCTGCGTTATTCACACCGGCCCGCTGCCGCTCGAAATAATCGCGCTGGAAGATGCACATCCGATAAGCGTTGTGATACGCGCCATTCCCGAAAAATTCTTCCTTCAATTCGGCCTCGTGCTGGAATCCGCATTTCTCGTACACGTGAATCGCCGCCGCATTCGACGTATCGACGATCAGGTACAGCTTGCGCATGTTCAGCACCTTGAACGCGTACTCGATCGCGAGGCGCGTCGCCTGGCCCGCATAGCCGCGCCCCTGGCGCTGCGGCGCGATGATGATCTGGAACTCGCCGCGGCGGTGGATGTAGTCGAGCTCGATCAGCTCGACGAGGCCGACGAGTTCATCTTGCGCATCGACCGCGACGAAACGGCGCTCGCGCTGGTCGTGTACGTGGCGGTCGTACAGTTGCGACAGTTCCGAGAAGGTTTCGTACGGCTCCTCGAACCAGTAGCGCATGATCTTCGCGTCGTTGTTCAGCTCGTGGACGAAGCGCAGGTCCTGGCGCTCCAGCGGCCGCAGCGCGAGCGTGTTGGTATCGTTCTGGAGTTGCATGTTCATGTCCTTTTTGAGGCCGGCGCACGTGCGGAACGCCCGCGCGGCGCGGCCGCGTTCGGGCCCGTTTCGCACTGTAAGAAATTGAACGCGGGCGAAGTTCAGAGCCTAGAATGGGAGCAAGGGTTCCTGCCACCGCAAGGAGGCTATCGTGATCGAGCAAGTCATCCTCGGAATTTTCCTCGTGCTGCCGCTCGTCATCGTGGCTGCGCTGTTTTCCGACGAACTCTGGCAGGAGCACCGTCGCCAGCATCCGCGCGACGAGAACGCCCCGCACATCGACTGGAAGCATCCGTGGCGCCGCGTGCGACGCGGGCATTGACGTCGATCGTCGCCATCCGCAACGCGCGCCGGCCGGGGCACCGCGGGCCGCGTAACATGCCGGGCACGGCCCTTGCGCTTCGATCCGATTCCCGCCCTACCCGCGAGACGCCGACGTGAACGACAAGCCCACCATTCCTCCGCACGATATCCCGAACGAAACGATCGACCTGCAGATCGCCGATGTCCTGGCGGCCGTCCGCTATCCGGCGAACAAGGATGCGATCGTCGATGCCGCGCGCGACGCCGGCGCCAGCAACGAAGTGCTGTCGATGCTCGACGGCCTGCCCGAGCAGGACTACGCGGACGTCGATGCCGTCACGCGCTGGGTCGCCGGCAACTTCGGCCCCGGGCTCGGCATTTGAGCGCAGCCCGATAACGCGATAGGATCGGGCCGCACCGGTCGCGCCGCGATCGGCAGGCGTGCCGCCCGGCGCAAGATCGGGTGCGTCGCACGCGTGTCCGGGGGACTCCATGGAAGGCATCCTGATCCAGCACACGACGCAACGTCAGCTGTGGTTCGGCGCGCTGACGGCGCTCGTCATCCTGCTCACGCTCGGAATCGCCGCGCCGCATGCGAACGTCGCGCTGCCACCCGTCGAGCCCTTCATGCCGATGTGCGCGCTCACCGTGTTCACGACCGCGAGCATCGCCGCGTTCTTCCTCGGCGCGCAGTTCACCGTGACACGCCAGCCCGTGCTCGGTGCGCTCGGCGGCGCCTATGCGTTCACCGCGCTCGCCGTCGCGCTGCAACTGCTCACCTTTCCCGGCGTGTTCGCGCCACATGGCCTGCTCGGCGCGCGCCCGCAAAGCGCCGCATGGATGTGGGTCTTCTGGCATGCCGGCTTTCCGTGCTTCGTGATGGGCGCGCTGTTCGCACGCGAACGGCTGACGCGCGCCCCGGTCGGCGCGAAAGAGACGCGCCGCTGGACCCTCGCGCTCGTCGGTGGGCCGGCCATCGCGGCGGCGCTGCTGTGCGTGCTCGCGCTGAACGTGTCGCTGCCGCCCGCGTTCCATCCGCCGCGCGACGCGGCCGTGCTGCCCGTCAACGGCATCGCGCTCGTCGTGTGGATCCTCAACGCGCTCGCGCTCGTGGCCGTGCTGGTCACGGGCCGGCTGCGCACGACACTCGACCTGTGGCTCGCGATCGCGGTGCTCGCCTGTCTCACCGATACGACGCTGAACCTGCTGTCCACCAACCGCTTCACGGTCGGCTGGTATGTCGCGCGCGTGTTCAGCATGTTCACGCCCGGCGTGCTCGTGTGCGTGCTCGCGTGGGAAGTGACGATGCTGTATCAGCAGTTGTTCGAAGCGCACGCGACGCTGATCCGCTCTTCCGCGCGCGACGGTCTCACGGGCGCGTTCAACCGCAGCCACTTCAACGACCATTTCCATACGCTGTTCCTGCAGGCGCGGCGGCAAGGCGAACCGCTGTCGCTGCTGATGGTCGACGTCGATCGCTTCAAGGCGTACAACGACGCGTTCGGTCACGTGAAGGGCGATGCGTGCCTGATCGCCGTCGCGAATGCACTGGCCGGCGCGGTGCGGCGGCCGGCCGACATCGTCGCGCGCTACGGCGGCGAGGAGTTCGCGATCGTGCTGCCGAACACCGGCGCGCGCGGTGCGCGGGTGGTGGCCGACGAAGTGCGCGAAGCCGTGCTGCGGCTCGACCTCGCGATGCCCGACTCGCCGGCCGGCCGCGTGAGCGTCAGCGTCGGTTGCGCGACCGTGTCGGCCGACGATCTGTCGACCCCCGACGCGTTGATCGAAGCTGCGGATGCCGCGCTGTATCGCGCGAAGGATGCGGGGCGAAACCGGGTCGTCGTCGCCTGAAAACGTCTGCTGTTTGGCGAATTGTTACGGTCATTGTGACCGGAATAATCCGCCGTTACGGATTGCGGCGCGGGGATACGATCGCTTACAGCCCGGGCCGGAGCCGCTCGCTATGCTGGGTTTCATATTGAACCCGAGCAGGTGAACGCGATGAAGAAGGCCCTTTTGCTGATTGCCGGCGTCGCCGTGTTGTTGAGCGGCTGTATCGTCGTGCCTGACGGTGGCGGGTATTACGGTGGGGGTGGGTATTATCACCATCATCGGCATTGGGATTGACGTCTTCCGACCGAGCACTGCGTGATCATTCCGGATGTTTGAATTCGTTTCGGCATCCGGCAATGACGATGCGTGAGCACCCATGCCGTTCGTACTCGACGGCACGCCGCTGGCAGCGGCAACGGACAGTTCCGTGCCCGCTCACTTGCCGATACAAAACCTGCTGAAAATCACCCCCAGCAGATCATCCGACGTGAACTCCCCGGTAATCGCATTGAGCTGCTCCTGCGCGAGCCGCAGCTCTTCGGCAAACAGATCGAGCGACTGCGCACGCTGCTCCGCATGATCCGCCGCCTGCGCGAGATGTTCCTGCGCGGCCCGCAGCGCGATCAGATGCCGCTCGCGCGCGAGATACACACCCTCGGCCCCCGCCTGCCACCCTGCGATCCGCAGCAGCTCCGCGCGCAGCATGTCGATCCCGTCGCCGCGTTTCGCCGACAGATGCACCTCGGTCAGATCGCCTTCCGCCGCCGGATGCTCGACGCATGCCGGCACGCCGGTCAGGTCCGTCTTGTTCAGCACGCGCACCACCGGCACGCCGGCCGGAAACCGCGCGGCGATCGTTTCGTCGTCCGCCGTCATCCCCGTGCGCGAATCGAGCAGATGCAGCACGACGTCCGCGCGCTCGATCTCGCTCCACGTGCGCGCAATGCCGATCCGTTCGACTTCGTCCTCCGTCTCGCGCAACCCGGCCGTATCGATGATGTGCAGCGGAATCCCTTCGACCTGGATCGTCTGCGCCACCTTGTCGCGCGTCGTGCCGGCAATCGGCGTGACGATCGCCAGCTCGGCGCCCGCCAGCGCATTCAGCAGCGATGACTTGCCGACGTTCGGCTGCCCCGCGAGCACGACCGACAGCCCTTCACGCAACAACGCGCCCTGACGCGCATCGCCGAGCACGTGCGCGAGTTGCGCGCGGATCTTCGCGAGCTTGCCGCGCGCGTCGGCCGCTTCGAGGAAGTCGATTTCCTCCTCCGGAAAATCGAGCGTCGCCTCGACCAGCATCCGCAGCGTGATCACGTCGTCGACGAGCGTGTGGATCTGCCGCGAGAACGCGCCGTCGAGCGAACGTCCGGCCGAGCGCGCCGCGGCCTCGGTGCTCGCCTCGATCAGGTCGGCGACGGCCTCGGCCTGCGCGAGGTCGAGCTTGTCGTTCAGGAACGCGCGCCGCGTGAATTCGCCCGGTTCCGCGAGCCGTAGCCCGAAGCCGCGCCCCGCATCCAGGCAGCGCTGCAGCAGCAGCTGCATCACGATCGGCCCGCCATGCCCCTGCAGCTCGAGCACGTGCTCGCCGGTGTACGAATGCGGCGCCGGGAAATACAGCGCGATCCCACGGTCGAGCGGCGCGCCGTGCGCGTCGAGAAACGGCACGTAGCTCGCATGACGCGGCGCGAGCTTCTGCCCGCACAACGCGTCGATCAGCGGCAGCGCGGCCGCCTCGCCGCCACGCCCGAACGACACGCGGACGACCCCGATGCCGCCCCGGCCGGCAGCGGTGGCAATGGCGACGATCGGATCGGAATCGGTAGCGAGCATGGGAATCGGAGAAATCGGGTAATCAGCGAGTCAATGGTGCGCCCGCGCAACAGTTCGGGCACCGGAACGCCGGCATTGTAGCGTGCCGGCTCACACGCCACCGGCCGCGCCGCCGGATTCGGACACGCCCGAATTTATCCCGCCGGGGATAAGCCGAGTATCAGTTCGGCGTCATGACACACCGGCCATTTCGGACGAGTATGCGTGCCGGAGGGGCTTGGCACTACGTCCCTCAATTTCATTCCCCATCCTGATCAAGGGTGAGATTCGTCCGAACGAGATACGTTTATCCCATATGGTTGTCTGGGACGCGGCGATGGAATTGCACAATCTCCCCATGCCGACATCCGAAGAAAAAGCCGCGTTCTCGGAACGCCTGAAATTCGCCCTGCGGCGCAGCCCGGAGAAGGTCACGGGCGCGACGGAACTGGCGAACCGATTCAATCTGCGTCATCGCGGAACGCACCCCGTTTCGCCGCAAACCGCGCACAAATGGCTGACGGGCCGCACGATCCCGACGTCGGACAAACTCGAAACGCTCGCCGAATGGTTGCGCGTCGAAGTGCACTGGCTGCATTACGGGCCGTCGCCGAGCGTAATCGAACATCCGACGCCGCAACCGCTGCCGCGCGACGAACGTTATCCGCCGACACCCGAGACGATCGAACTCGCATCGAAGATCGAGGCCTTGTCGCCGCATCAGCGCTACCTCGTGCAGGAACTGGTCGAGCAGTTCTACGGCGATCCGAAACTCGAAGCGAAGAAAGCCTGAACGGCAGCAGCCGCACGCGCCGCCGGCGTCGTCGCCGCGAAACAAAAAAGCCGCATGGTCACGAACCATGCGGCTTTTTTTGCGAGCATCGCGGACGGCGGGCCGCCCGCGGCTGCAACGCGCGTCAGGCCGGCTTCTTCTTGACGCCGCCGAGCTTGCGCGTGATGTAGTACTGCTGCGCGATCGACAGCACGTTGTTCACGACGTAGTACAGCACGAGGCCAGCCGGGAAGAAGAAGAACATCACCGAGAACGCGATCGGCATGAACTTCATCATCTTCGCCTGGACCGGGTCCGGCGGCGTCGGGTTCAGGCTCGTCTGCACGAACATCGACACTGCCATCAGCACCGGCAGGATGAAGAACGGATCGCGTTGCGACAGGTCGTGAATCCACAGAATCCACGGTGCGCCGCGCATTTCCACCGACGCGAGCAGCACCCAGTACAGCGAGATGAACACCGGGATCTGGATCACGACCGGCAGGCAGCCGCCGAACGGATTGACCTTCTCGGTCTTGTACAGCTCCATCAGCGCGGCGTTCATCTTCTGCGGATCGCTCTTGAAGCGTTCGCGCAGCGCCTGCATGCGCGGCGTGATTTCCTTCATGCGCGCCATCGACTTGTAACTCGCGGCCGACAGCGGGAAGAACACGGCCTTGATCAGCACCGTCAACAGCACGATCGCCCAGCCCCAGTTGCCGACATAGCCGTGGATCTTCTCGAGCAGCCAGAACAGCGGCTTCGCGATGATCGTCACCCAGCCGTAGTCCTTCACGAGCTCCAGGCCCGGCGCGATGCCTTCCAGCATGCGCTCTTCTTCCGGACCGGCGAACAGGCGCGCCTGCACGTCGGCCGACTGGCCCGGTGCGATCGCGGCGACCGGCTGCTTCACGCCGACGCGGTACAGCGCCGGATCGATCTTTTCAGCGTAGATGTCGCGCTTCGCGCCCTGCTGCGGAATCCAGGCCGACGCGAAGTAGTGCTGCACCATCGCGACCCAGCCGTTGTCCGCAGACTTCTCGAAGTTCGCCTTGTTCTTGTCGAGGTCGCTGAAGTCGATCTTCTGGAAGTGCTTCGCGTCCGTGTAGACCGCCGGCCCGAGGAACGTGTGCGAGAACATCGGCGTTTCGACGGCCGTGTTGTCGCGCACCAGTTCCATGTAGACCGTCGGCGTGACGGGCGCCGTGCCGACGTTGTCGATCTTGGTGTCGACGCCGATCACGTAGCTGCCGCGCGTGAACGTGTAGGTCTTCACGACCTTCACGCCGCCCTTCACCGGCGATTCGAACGACAGCTTCAGCGTGTTCTGGTCGCCCGTCAGCGACGTCGAGCCGGGGTTCAGCTGCGTGTAGACGTCGTTGTGGTTCGGGAAATCGCCGCCAAGCAGGCCCGTGCGTGCGAGGTACGTGTGGCCGGCCGTGTGGTCGAACAGCGTGATGTACAGGTCGGGCTGCTTGCCGTCGCCCTGCTTCTTCAGCGTCAGCTTCGCGAGCGTGCCGCCGCGCGTGTCGATTTCGCCGTCGTACACGTCGGTCGAGAACTTCACGAGCTGCGCCTGCGCGGCCGGGGCCGTCGTCGACGGTGCGGCGCCGGCTGCGGCGGCAGGCACGTCACCTGCGGTCGTTGTCGCGCCCGTGCCCGATGCGCCGCCGGCAGCGGCCGGGGCCGTGTGCGTGGCGCTCGGGAAGAACATCGACGGGCGTCCATGGTCCCGCTGCCAGTTGTCGTACAGCATGACAGCTGACATGAAGAAGATCACCCATAGGACGGTGCGTTTGATATCCATGCGTTGTCTCAGAGTCGATGGGACCGCGCGTCGGCTTCGCCGCGAGCGCGAGTGTCGGAGTTGGGCGGCGGGACGAGGTCGATGCCGCCCGCGGAAAACGGGTGGCATCGGCACACGCGCCTGACGGCGAGATACGTGCCGCGCGCGGCGCCATGATACTGGATTGCCTCGCGCGCGTAATCCGAACAGGAAGGATAAAAACGGCACCGGTTGCCGAGCATCGGGCTCACGGCAACCTTGTAGAAGCGCAGCAAGGCGATCAATACCGTTTTCATACCTTGGGCGGCGCCGTACGACGCCGCGTCAAAACCGGCCGGGCGGGCGCGAACGCCGCATCGGGCACGGATGCGTCACTCGGACGCGGGCTTCGACGCACGGCGGGCGATTTCCCGGACTGCCCTGTCGAGCAGTTCGCGGATCTCGGCCGCGCACATCGCCGCGAGCGGGGCGGAAGCCGCGCTCGGCAGCGCTTTCTTGTCGAAGCGCGTGTGCTGCCGCAGCAGCAGGTCGTAACCGGCGAATTCGGCGCGGCGCAGGCGAAACTGATCGCGCGCCAGCCGCTTCACGAGGTTACGGGTGACCGCTCGCGGCGCATACTTCTTGCCGATGACGAGCCCCAGGCGTGCGGGCTGACCGGTCGGCTTGCCGTAAATCACGAAGTGCGCGGAGCGCCGCCAGGGGCGCAAACGAAAAACGGATGAAAATTCATCCGTTTTCAGAAGTCGCGCAGCTTTCGGGAAGGCGGCTTTCGTCTGCGACGGATTCGCACCCGGCTCGACGGCACCTTCCGCAGGACTGCGGACGGCGGACACAGCGCGCAACCTGCCTTAGATGGCGAGGCGCTTGCGGCCCTTCGCGCGGCGAGCGTTGATGACCTTGCGGCCACCTGCCGTCTTCATGCGGACACGGAAGCCATGGGTGCGCTTGCGGCGCGTCACGGACGGTTGGTAAGTACGTTTCATGATGTTCTCACTTGTTCGAGAATGTCGAAATTCAGGGGACCGCGTGCCCTTAACCGGAGGCATTCGGGCGAACGCAATCGCCGGGAATACAGGATTGGTTTTCGCGGAACCCGCTATTTAAACCGTTTTTCTCTTGACGGTCAATACTTTACGAGTCGTCCGCCTGTGCCGGCCCGCGCCGATCCGGCCCCGCGACCCACACAACCGGCCTGTGGATAAGTCCCGCTGTGGCCGCGTTTGGCGTTAGAATCTCGCCTTATCTCCAAGAATCCCGCACGCCGCTTCGGCTCGCGCCTGCCCCTCCAACACTGTGACGCAGGCGTCCGAGGCACGCTCGCACGACCGCTTCGGGCCTTGTTGCGCAACCGCGACAAGGGCGCCGGCGAGCCGCGCTGTGCACGCAAAAAACGACAGTTACTTGATGAACGATTTCTGGCAACACTGTTCCGCACTGCTGGAGCGCGAGCTGACGCCCCAGCAGTACGTGACGTGGATCAAACCCTTGGCGCCGGTGGCCTTCGATGCGTCGGCGAACACGCTGTCCATCGCCGCGCCGAACCGCTTCAAGCTGGACTGGGTCAAGAGCCAGTTTTCGGGCCGGATCGCCGATCTGGCCCGCGAATTCTGGAACACGCCGATCGAAGTCCAGTTCGTCCTCGATCCGAAGGCCGGCATGCGCAGCGCCCCCGCGGGTGCCGCACCGGCCGCCCCGCGTGCACCGCTGGCGCCGAGCGGCCCCGCCGCGACGGTCGCCGCGATCGCCGCCAACCTGACCGCGAATGCTTCCGCTGCGCCCGCCGCGCCGGCCGACGTGCCGATGACGCCGTCGGCGGCCGCCGCGCACCACCTGAACGCCGACGACGCCGACATCGACCTGCCGAGCCTGCCCGCGCACGAAGCGGCGGCCGGCCGCCGCACGTGGCGTCCGGGCCCGGGCGCCGCGCCCGCGAACGGCGGCGAAGCCGATTCGATGTACGAACGTTCGAAGCTGAACCCGGTGCTCACGTTCGACAACTTCGTGACCGGTAAAGCCAACCAGCTCGCGCGCGCCGCCGCGATCCAGGTCGCGGACAACCCCGGCATCTCGTACAACCCGCTGTTCCTGTACGGCGGCGTGGGCCTCGGCAAGACCCACCTGATCCACGCGATCGGCAACCAGCTGCTGCTCGACAAGGCCGGCGCGCGGATCCGCTACATCCACGCCGAGCAATACGTGTCCGACGTGGTGAAGGCGTACCAGCGCAAGGCGTTCGACGACTTCAAGCGCTACTACCACTCGCTCGACCTGCTGCTGATCGACGATATCCAGTTCTTCTCCGGCAAGTCGCGCACGCAAGAGGAATTCTTCTACGCGTTCGAGGCGCTCGTCGCGAACAAGGCGCAGGTGATCATCACCAGCGACACGTATCCGAAGGAGATTTCGGGCATCGACGATCGCCTGATCTCGCGCTTCGACTCGGGCCTCACCGTCGCGATCGAGCCGCCCGAGCTGGAAATGCGCGTCGCGATCCTGATGCGCAAGGCGCAGTCGGAAGGCGTGAACCTGTCGGAAGACGTCGCGTTCTTCGTCGCGAAGCACCTGCGTTCGAACGTTCGCGAGCTCGAAGGCGCGCTGCGCAAGATCCTCGCGTATTCGAAGTTCCACGGCCGCGAGATCTCGATCGAGCTGACCAAGGAAGCGCTGAAGGATCTGCTGACCGTGCAGAACCGGCAGATTTCGGTCGAGAACATCCAGAAGACCGTCGCCGACTTCTACAACATCAAGGTCGCGGACATGTACTCGAAGAAGCGCCCCGCGAACATCGCGCGGCCGCGGCAGATTGCGATGTACCTGGCGAAGGAACTCACGCAGAAGAGCCTGCCGGAAATCGGCGAGCTGTTCGGCGGGCGCGATCACACCACCGTGCTGCACGCGGTGCGCAAGATCGCCGACGAGCGCAGCAAGGACGCGCAGCTCAACCACGAGCTGCACGTGCTGGAACAGACGCTGAAGGGCTGAGCGCGCGCGCCGCGCTTGATAATTCGGCCTCCGCCCCAATTTAAGGGGGGCGGTTCGGTTTTGAGGCACAATACTGGTTTGACCGCCCCGGTGGTGGCGGGCCAAGAGCCCGGCCGGCGGGGCGCTGCGAGGCTGCTGCGCTGCAGGCCGTTACTCAACGAAGGAACTCTATGCAACTGGTCAAGACCGAACGAGACACCCTCCTCAGGCCGCTGCAAACGGTCAGCGGCATCGTCGAACGCCGCCATACGTTGCCGATCCTCGCCAACCTGCTGATCACCAAGAACGGCCCGGACGTTTCATTCCTGTCGACCGACCTGGAGCTGCAGATCACCACGCGCGCCGATTTCGGCGTCGGCGGCGACCAGATCGCGACCACCGTCGCGGCCCGCAAGCTGCTCGACATCCTGCGCGCGATGCCTGACGGCCAGGTCACGCTGTCGCTCGCCGACAAGCGCCTCACCGTTCAATCGGGCAAGAGCCGCTTCGCGCTGCAGACGCTGGCGGCCGACGAGTTCCCGACCGTCGCGCAGGCGAAGGATTTCGGCGCCACGCTCACTGTCCCGCAGAAGTCGTTCCGCCAGCTGCTCGGCATGGTGCACTTCGCGATGGCGCAGCAGGACATCCGCTACTACCTGAACGGCATGCTGCTCGTCGTCGACGGCGACCAGCTGATGGCCGTGGCCACCGACGGCCACCGCCTCGCGTTCTCGTCGATGAAGCTCGAAGGCGGCACGTTCGGCCGCCAGGAAGTCATCGTGCCGCGCAAGACGATTCTCGAGCTGCAGCGCCTGCTCGAAGACATCGACGACACCGTCACCATCGACATCGCGCAGACCCAGGCCAAGTTCACGTTCGGCCAGGTCGAGCTCGTGTCGAAACTCGTCGAGGGCAAGTTCCCCGACTTCCAGCGCGTGATCCCGAAGGCGCACAAGAACACGTTCGAGATCGGCCGCGAAGAACTGCAGCGTTCGCTGCAGCGCGCGGCGATCCTGACCTCGGACAAGTTCAAGGGCGTGCGCTGCATCATCGCGCCGGGCCAGTTGAAGATCATGTCGACCAACGCCGATCAGGAAGAGGCGCAGGAAGAACTCGAAATCGCCTACCAGGGCGATACCGTCGACATCGGCTTCAACGTCACGTATCTGCTCGACGTGCTCGCGAACCTGAAGGTCGACACCGTGCAGGTGAGCCTCGGCGACGCCAGCTCGAGCGCGCTGATCACCGTGCCCGAGAACGATGAGTTCAAGTATGTCGTGATGCCGATGCGCATCTGACGCGCTCGACATCGCGACACACACCAGGGGGCGGCAAGCCCCTTTGGCGTTTTTATGGCGAACTGACAACCCGTCCCTTTGGTGCCTTTTCGGCACCTGGGGCGGGCCAGGAAACTGGAGCGGCCCGGCGATTTCTCGCTGAAACGCACCGCGCCGCCACGAGAGTGGCCCCGCAGAACCGGAAGATATCCATGAGTGAACAGCACAATTCGCAACCCGATAACAGCAGCTACGGCGCCTCGTCGATCCAGATCCTCGAAGGTCTGGAAGCGGTGCGCAAGCGCCCCGGGATGTACATCGGCGACACGTCGGACGGCACCGGTCTGCACCACCTCGTGTTCGAGGTGCTCGACAACTCGATCGACGAAGCGTTGGCCGGGTACTGCAACGACATCCACGTGACGATTCACGCCGACAACTCGATTTCCGTGACCGACAACGGCCGCGGGATTCCGACCGACGTGAAGATGAACGACAAGCACGAGCCGAAGCGCAGCGCCGCCGAGATCGTGATGACCGAGCTGCACGCCGGCGGCAAGTTCGACCAGAACAGCTACAAGGTGTCGGGCGGCCTGCACGGCGTGGGCGTGTCGTGCGTGAACGCGCTGTCGAGCTGGCTGCGCCTCACCGTGCGCCGCGACGGCAAGAAGCGTTTCATGGAGTTCCACCGCGGCGTCGCGCAGGATCGCGTGATCGAGGTCGTGGACGGCGTGGAAGTGTCGCCGATGCTCGTGACCGGCGACACCGAGAACCGCGGCACCGAAGTGCACTTCATGGCCGACCCGACCATTTTCGGCACGGTCGAGTATCACTACGACATCCTCGCGAAGCGGATGCGCGAGCTTTCGTTCCTGAACAACGGCGTGCGGATTCGCCTCACCGACCTGCGCTCGGGCAAGGAAGACGATTTCGCGTTCGCCGGCGGGGTGAAGGGCTTCGTCGAGTTCATCAACAAGACGAAGAGCACGCTGCACCCGACGGTGTTCTTCGCCAACGGCGAGAAGGACGGCGTGGGCGTCGAAGTCGCGATGCAGTGGAACGACAGCTACAACGAAAACGTGCTGTGCTTCACGAACAACATTCCGCAGCGCGACGGCGGCACGCACCTGACCGGCCTGCGGGCCGCGATGACGCGCGTCATCAACAAGTACATCACCGACAACGAAATCGCGAAGAAGGCGAAGGTCGAGACGACCGGCGACGACATGCGCGAAGGGCTGTCGTGCGTGCTGTCCGTGAAGGTGCCGGAGCCGAAGTTCAGCTCGCAGACGAAGGACAAGCTGGTTTCGTCGGAAGTGCGCGCGCCGGTTGAGGAAGTTGTGGCGAAGGCGCTGGAAGAGTTCCTGCTCGAAACGCCGATCGACGCGAAGATCATCTGCGGGAAGATTGTCGAGGCCGCGCGGGCGCGGGATGCTGCGCGGAAGGCGCGTGAGATGACGCGCCGCAAGGGCGTGCTCGACGGCGTCGGCCTGCCGGGCAAGCTCGCGGACTGCCAGGAGAAAGACCCGGCGAAGTGCGAAATCTACATCGTCGAGGGTGACTCGGCTGGTGGGTCGGCCAAGCAAGGGCGTGATCGCAAGTTCCAGGCGATCCTGCCGCTGCGCGGCAAAGTGCTGAACGTCGAGAAGGCCCGCTACGACAAGCTGCTGTCGTCGGAGCAGATCGTCACGCTCGTGACCGCGCTTGGGTGCGGGATCGGCAAGGAAGACTACAACCTCGAGAAGCTCCGCTATCACCGCATCATCATCATGACCGACGCGGACGTGGACGGTGCGCACATCCGGACGCTGCTGCTCACGTTCCTGTATCGCCAGATGCCGGACATGATCGAGCGCGGGTACGTGTATATCGCGCAGCCGCCGCTTTACAAGATCAAGGCGGGCAAGGACGAACGGTATCTGAAGGACGACGTGGAGCTCAACGCGCATATGCTGCGGTTGGCGCTGCAAGGGTCGGAGCTGGTGCCGGGTGAGAATGCGGCTGCGATTTCTGGGGATGCGCTTGGGGAGCTGGCACGGTCGTATCTGCTGTCGCAGAGCGTGATCGAGCGGTTGAGCCGGTTGTATGACCCGGCGGCGCTGGAAGCCGTTATGGACGGCGTGGTGATCGATCTTTCCAATGAGGAGTCGACCGAGGCTTCGGCGAAGGCGCTGCATGCGGCGTTGCATGATGAAGCGCTGAAGAACGAAGTGCGTGTCGTGCCTTCGTATGACGCGGTTCGCGAACAGCGGGCGCTGCATGTCGAACGCACGCATCACGGCAACGTGCGGGTCTCGGTCATCGACCAGGAATTCCAGCACACGGCGGATTATCAGCAGCTCGTGACCACAGCCAATACGTTCAAGGGGCTTATTGGGGAAGGCGCGGTCATCAAGCGCGGTGAGCGCAGCATGGCCGTGGCGGACTTCAAGAGCGCGATGAAGTGGCTGCTGGCGGATGCTGAACGCAACGTGTCGAAGCAACGCTATAAGGGGCTCGGCGAGATGAACCCCGAGCAGCTGTGGGAAACGACGATGGATCCGGCAGTGCGGCGTCTGCTGCGTGTGCAGATCGAAGACGCGATTGCTGCGGATGGGATCTTTACTACCCTCATGGGGGATGATGTCGAGCCGCGGCGGGCGTTTATTGAGTCGAATGCGTTGCGGGCGGGGAATATTGACGTTTGAGTGTTCCCAGACGCATAGGGCGCCAGAGTAAGCGCGACTGAGCGACAAAGTTGGTGCAATTAGCCTACCTGTCAAACATCATGTCTTACCTCTGAAGGCGCCAAACTGCGGAATCATAATCCGCACGTCCGGAGTTCGAGTCCCTGATTCGCCACCCAGAATGTCAAAGGGGTTAGCGCAAGCTAATCCCTTTTCCATTTCAGGCTTGTGGTGTATTTGTGCCGTGCCCCAGCTGCTGCGCCGTTTCCCACATTAGATAGGCTCAGCGTGACCTGCCCCCTTCAATAGAGCCAATGGGCTTCTAGCAAAGTCCCTTTAAACCAGCTCCTGGAAGAAAGCGGCAGGAGTATCCGCGGTTGCCCGATGTTTCGCCGCAAACTCTGACGGCGCAAGGT
>NZ_JACCQB010000065.1:0-36137 GCF_015712265.1 Burkholderia sp. 9777_1386
CCCTCGCGCGCATGCCGATCGGCGCCAACCAACGCCGATCCGGCCGATCCGAATTTCCCCAGGAGCGCAAATGGATAGCAACACCCCCGCACTGTTCGACACCGACATCTGGCGCGGCAAGATCTTCAACGGAAGCTGGCACGCGAGCCCGCACGCGGCCGACGTAATCGAACCGGCGACCGGCAACGCGCTCGGCCGCATCGGCGTCGCCGACGCCGCAGCCATCGGCGAAGCATCAGCGACCGCCCACCGCGCCCAGCCCGCGTGGTTCGCCCTCCCCTACGACGAGCGCGCAGCCGTCCTGCGCCGCGCCGCAGCCATCGCCGAAACGCACGCCGACGCGATCGTCGACTGGCTCGTGCGCGAAAGCGGCTCGACCCGCGCAAAAGCTTCCTTCGAAACCGCCATCACCATCAAGGCACTGCACGAAGCCGCCAGCCTGCCATCACGCGCAGCCGGCGAAGTGCTCCCGTCCGCGGCCGGCCGCCTGTCGCTCGCGCGCCGCCGTCCGCGCGGCGTGGTCGGCGTGATCTCGCCGTTCAACTTCCCGCTGTACCTCGCGATGCGCGCCGTCGCGCCGGCGCTCGCACTCGGCAATGCGGTCGTGCTGAAGCCCGATCCGCGCACCGCCGTGTGCGGTGGCGTCGCGATCGCGCGCGTGTTCGAGCTTGCCGGCTTGCCCGAAGGCGTGCTGCACATGCTGCCCGGGGACGGCGCGGCCGGCGCGGCACTGGTCGCCGATCCACACGTCGCGATGATCCAGTTCACCGGCTCCACCGCGGCCGGGCGCAAGGTCGGCGAAGCGGCGGGCCGCCATCTGAAGAAGGTGTCGCTCGAACTCGGCGGCAAGAATTCGCTGATCGTGCTCGACGATGCCGACCTCGACCGCGCGGTCGCCAACACCGCATGGGGCGCGTATCTGCATCAAGGCCAGATCTGCATGGCGACCGGCCGCGTGCTCGTGCAGCGCGCGATTCACGACCGCTTCGTCGCGAAGCTCGTCGAGAAAGCGCGCAGCCTGCGCGTCGGCGACCCGGCCACCGGCGACGTCGGCCTCGGCCCGCTGATCAACGCCGCGCAACGCGACCATGCGGCGAGCGTGGTCGATGCGGCCCGCCGCGCGGGCGCACGCGTCGAGACGGGCGGCAATCATCGCGACCTGTTCTTCGAGCCGACCGTGCTGAGCGGCGTCGCGCCGGGCAATCCGGCGTTCGACGAGGAAATCTTCGGGCCGGTCGCGATCGTCGTGCCGTTCGATACCGACGAGGACGCGATCGCGCTCGCGAACCGGACCGAATACGGGCTGTCGATGGCGATCCTGTCCGCCGACGTCGGCCGCGCGCTGCGGATCGGCGAGCGCTTGAACACGGGGCTGCTGCACATCAACGACCAGACGGTCAACGACGAAGTGATCAACCCGTTCGGCGGCGTCGGCGCATCGGGCAATGGCTCGAGCATCGGCGGTGCGGCAAACTGGGAGGAATTCACGCAGTGGCAGTGGCTGACGATCAAGGGCGAAGCGCCGCCGTATCCGATTTGACGAGGAGACCGACCATGTACACCGAAAACGATACACGCGCCGTCACCGCGGCCGTCGCGCGCACCGCCGGCGCGCCGTTCTCGATCGAATCCGCCCGGATCCGCGCGCCGCGCGGCGACGAGGTGCTGGTGCGCGTCGTCGCGACCGGCTTGTGCCATACCGACCTGATCGTGCGCGACCAGTACTATCCGGTGCCGCTGCCGGCCGTGCTCGGTCACGAAGGCGCCGGCGTGGTCGAGGCGGTCGGCCCGAACGTGAAGACGCTCGCCGCGGGCGACCACGTCGTGCTGACCTATGGCGCGTGCGGCCACTGCACGTCGTGCGTCGGCGGTCACGGCGCGTATTGCCGGCAGTTCTTCGCGCTGAACTTCGGCGGCGCCGACGCCGACGGGCAAACCGCGCTTCGTGACGCATCCGGCCAACCGCTGCACGATCATTTCTTCGCGCAGTCGTCGTTCGCGAGCTACGCGCTCGCCCGCGAGAACAACGCGATCAAGGTGCCGAAGGAAGCACCGCTCGAGCTGCTCGGCCCGCTCGGCTGCGGGATCCAGACCGGCGCGGGCGCGGTGATCAATTCGCTCGCGGTGCGCACCGGCAGCAGCTTCGCGAGCTTCGGCGCGGGCGCGGTCGGCATGAGCGCCGTGATGGCCGCGCGCATCGCGGGCGCCACCACGATCATCGCCGTCGACATCGTGCCGTCGCGGCTCGCGCTGGCGCTCGAACTCGGCGCGACGCACGCGCTCAACAGCCGGGAAGTCGACGTCGTCGACGCGATCCGCGAGATCACCGGCGGCGGCGTCGACTACGCGCTCGAATCGACCGGGCTGCCGGCCGTGCTGTCGCAAGGAATCGACGCGCTGGGCTCGCGCGGGACGATGGGCGTGGTCGGCGCGCCGAAGCTCGGCACCAGGGCCGAATTCGACGTAAACAGCCTGCTGCTCGGCGGCCACACGATCCGCGGCATCGTCGAAGGCGACAGCGTGCCGCAGACGTTCATTCCGCAGCTCGTCCAACTGCACCTGCAGGGCCGGTTTCCGTTCGACCGGCTGGTGAAGTTCTATTCGCTCGAGCAGATCAACCAGGCCGCCGAGGACAGCAGCAAAGGCATCACGCTCAAGCCGATCCTGCGGTTGCCGCACTAGGCGCGGGGCGCCGCGGGCCGTCCGCCGATGCCGGGCGGCGCCACGCGGCGGGCGACCTTGCCGGGCACGAAAATGCCCGGCTTCGGGCAGCGGGCTATATTACGCATTCGCGCGACACGCCGGGCCGGCACGCCCGGCCCGACCATTCGACCTCACATGGAGCGCAGCGTGAACATGGCCCCTGAATCCCCTGCACGGCCGGTCGACCTCGACCGGCTCCGCGCCCGCTTCGCCGCGGGCGAGCCGCTGCCGGAAACGGCGTTGCCGGCCAGCGTCGCACGCTCGTGGCTGCGCTCGCGCGACGCCGGGCTGCGGCCCTGGCAAACCGCCCGCTATGAAATGCAGCGCGAGCGCGACGAATCGCGCGCGGACCGGCGGCTCGCCCGCTGCGTCGCGCAGGAGATCGAGCCGCTGTGGGCCGCATTCGGCGGCACCGAATGGACGATCATGTGCGTCAATCCGCACGGCACGATCGTCCATGCGCGGCGCAGCCCGCAATGCGACGACGCGCTGCTGACACCGATCGTCGCCGGACGCCGGATCGTCGAGCCGAACGTCGGCACGACCGCGCCGAGCTGCGTGATCCACGACGGCGCCGAGGCCATCGTCGCGGGCGCGCAGCATTATCTCCACGAGTTGTCGCGGGTGTTCTGCCTCGCGGTGCCGCTGGTGGGATTCGACGGTGAAGTGATCGGCGCGCTCGACATCACCGGCGTCGGCCGGCGCAACGTCGTGCAGTTGCGCGAACAGTTCCGGCACGCGGCGCTGTCCGCCGAGCAGCGGCTCTACGCGATGTTGCGTGACTGCCATCTGCTGCAGGTCCAGCATGACGCGCGCTGGCTCGGCACGCCGCTCGCCGGCGTCATCGCGCTCGACGAAGCGGGCCGCGTGCGCGCGGTGAGCCGCCTGGCGCGCCAGATGCTCGACCTCGCGCCGGCCGGCCCGGTGGCCCCGTACGATCTTCGGCAACTGTTTCCCGGCGCGACGCCCGCGCAGCAGCGCCGCTTGCTGACACCGGCGCGCACGCCGCAGCGGATCGCACGCGACGATGGTAGCCATGTATGGGTGCGCACCGTGCGTGCACCGCTCGACCGGGCGACGACGGCGCGCCACGCCGACGTGCTGGAAGACGCCGCCGACGTGTGCCGCACCGCATCGGCCGCGGGCCCTCAGGCGAGCCTGCACGAACAGTCGCTCGACGCGATCCGGCGGACGCTCGCCGAGCACGACGGCAACGTGTCGGCGGCCGCGCGGCAGCTCGGCATTTCCCGCACGACACTGTATGCGAAGCTCAGGCAGCTCGATGCGGCGGGAATCGGGTACGACGGGTCGCATTGACGGTTCGCGATAGCGGGCCGTGTGGCTGGCGATGGCGCCAAGCCACGCCCGCCGCTCATGCAACTGCAAAGCTGGCCGCGCGAGCCCGGCCGACAACGCACCGACCACGCCGCCGAAGGAGCCGATCCACGGTCGCCCGAACTCGCCGACTGCGATCATCGAATGCGGGTGCGTCGGCACCAGGACGCTGCCGCAGCGTGTCGGCCGACGGCACGGCGGCGACCACGCCTACTCCCGCCACGTCGCGTCCGCGAGCTTCGCCACCAGTTCGTCGTACACCACCCGGATACGCCTGGGCATCGGGCCGCGCCGCGGCCGATAGACGTGCAGCTTCCACGGCTCGGGTTCGAGGCTCGGCAACACCCGCACGAGGCGCCCCTTCCTGACGTACGGCCGCACCAGATACTCCGCGCACTGGCCGACCCCGACGCCCGCGCACACGGCCTCGATCTCCACCTCGGTGTCGTCGGTCAGGTAAGCCGGCGAAGGCGGCACGAACTGCTGTTCGCCGCGAAACATCCACGGCCACGGGCGCCCGCTCGCGCGGTCGATCAGGCAGGTCACCGGCATCGCTTCGAGCGCCTTGCGGTTTTTCGGCTCGCCCAGCCGCCGGATCAGCGCCGGCGCGGCCACCACCCACATCGGCAACGGCCCGACCATGCGCGCGACGAAGCGGTTGTCGCCGATCGCGCCGACGCGCACGCCGATGTCGATCTGCTCGTCGACCACCGGCGACGGCACGTCCGACAGCCGCAGATCGGGCACGAGCCCCGGATACCGCTGCATGAGGCCGGTGAGGATCGGCTGCACGTAGTGCCGCCCCATGCCCGACGGCGCGGTGATCCGGACGACGCCGACCGGTTCGTCGCGCTGACCGGTCGCCGGCCCGAACAGCCCGTCGACGACGGCCAGCGCGCCCTGCACCTCGCGCGCGAACGACTGCCCGAACGCGGTGATCCGGATGCTGCGGGTCGTCCGGTGAAACAGCGTTTCGCCGAGCATTTCCTCCAGCTCGCGCACCGCGCGCGTGACGACCTGCGGCGACACGCCGAGCCGCGCGGCCGCCTCGCGAAACGTCGGCGCGGTGGCAGCCGCGGCAAAGATCTTCAGGATGTCGAGGCGATTGAGCATGGGAAGCCTTTATGATGCTCGCGAAAAAGCGATTTTAATTCCTCAAAAAGGAATTCTAAATGCGCCATTGTTCCATTTTTTTGTCGCCGCCGAGCGACCACAATGCGCATCAGACGTCGCTTCGACGCAACGGGTCAACCACCACGGAGAAACGCATCATGAACGCAAGCAAGCACGCCGCCCCACTCGAAGGCCGCATCGCGCTGGTGACGGGCGCCAGTTCCGGCATCGGCCGCGCGTCGGCGCTCGAACTCGCGCGCCGCGGCGCGAAGGTCGTCGTGTCCGCCCGGCGCAAGGCCGAGCTCGATCGGCTGGTCGACGAGATCGCGACCGCCGGCGGCAACGCAACAGCCTTTGCCGCGGATGTCGCGAACGAAGCCGAGCTCCGCCAGTTGTTCGATTTCACGGAGTCGACCCACGGACGCCTCGACATCGCGTTCAACAATGCGGGCACGGAAGGCGTGTTCGCACCGATGCTCGAGCAGGACGCGGAAAGCTACGACCGCGTATTCGAGCCGAACGTGCGCGGGGTCTTCAATTCAATGAGGTTCGCCGCTGAAATCATGCTGCGTCAGGGCAAGGGCAGCATCATCAACAATGCGTCGATGGGCGGCGTCATCGGCTTCGAGAACGCGTCGGTGTATATCGCGAGCAAGCACGCGGTGATCGGGATGACGAAGACGGCGTCGATCGAATGGTTCAAACGGGGCGTGCGCGTCAACGCGCTGTGCCCGGGGCTGATCGATACGCCGTTCCATCATCGCGGCATCTGGCCGTCGGAGGACGCACGGCTCGCCTTCGCCGAATCGACGCCGGCCGGCCGCTGGGCGTCGGCCGACGAGATGGCGACGGTCGTCGCGTTCCTCGCGTCGGACGATTCCAGCTATGTGTCGGGGCACGCGCTGGTGGCCGACGGCGGCTACTCGGTCGCGTGATCCATCGGGCGCGAGCCGCGCGGCGGCTTCAGGGCGCGGGGGCCGCGACCGCGGCTTCCCGTTTCGCGTGCAGCCGCAACGCGGCCCACGCGATCCCGGCCGCGAAGATCGCGACCACGCCGCCGAAAGTGCCGATCCACGGCAGCCCGAAATCGCCCGCGATATGGTTGCCGAGCAGCGCGCCGGCGCCGATCCCGACGTTGTACAGCCCGGAGTAGATCGACACGGCCAGGTCGGTCGCCTCCGGCGCCAGCTTCAGCACCCACGCCTGCATCGCGAGCCCGAAACAGACGATCGCGCCGCCCCACACCAGCGTGTGCACGGACAGCGTGACGATGTTCAGCGCGCACGGAAACAGGATCAGCAGGCAGCCCGACAGCGCGACGATCGACGCCAGCAGGAAATCGTCGGGCCGGTGCGGATAGACGCGATTGAAGCAGACCGCGGCCGGCAGGCCGGCGACGCCGAACAGGATCAGCACGTAGGTGATCCGGCTGCTGCTCGCATGGTTGACGCTCTGCACGAACGGTTCGATGTACGTGTACGACGTGAAGTGCGCGGACACGACGAGCACGGTGATCGCGTACAGCGCGACCAGCGCCGGCTTGCGCAGGAACACGCCGATGCTGCTCAGCGAGCCCGCGCCCTGGCTCGGCAGCGACGGCAGCGTGGCACGCAGCAACAGCAGCGCGACGCCCGCCGCCCCCGCGATGATCAGGAACGTGACGCGCCAGCCGAACGCCTCGCCGATCACGCGGCCGAGCGGAATCCCGGCCACCATCGCGATCGCCGAGCCCATCGCGAGCAGGCTGAGCGCGCGGCTTTTGCGGTCGCTCGGCGCGAGCCGCACGGCGAGCGGGACCGAAATCGACCAGAACACCGCATGCGCGCACGCGATGCCGAGCCGGCCGATCATCAGCACCGTGAAATTCCACGCGACGCCGGTCACGACGTGGCTGCCGACGAACACCAGCAGCGCGACGCTCAACAACTTGCGGCGCTCGACGTGCCGCGTGACGAACGTCAGCGGCAACGACACGACCGCGACGGCCCACGCGTAGATCGTCAGCATCAGGCCGACCGCGGTCGGCTGCATCTGCAGGCTGTCGCCGATCGCGCTCAACAGCGCGACGGGCACGAATTCGGTGGTGTTGAAGATGAAGGCAGTGAGGGCCAGGGCCAGGACGCCCCACCACGATTGCCTGGAACTGACGGCGTCCGGTGTTGCCATGCGTGGATTCGACGAGACGAGGGTTGGGGGCGCGTACGGCGCGGGCGCGGCGTGGCGCGGAAAGCCCGGCCCCGCCCGGCACATCGCCGCGATTGTACCAGCGGCGAATGGCGCGCCACCGCCCGGCGCGGCAACGCGACATGGCGATGACACGGCTCAGCGCCGATAATGTGTCGACAGGGCATGCTTGCGGGCGATTTGCCCGACCATCATCGGGCCAGGAGGATTACATGCGCATTGAAACGTCATTTCTGTTCGATCTCGACGGCACGCTCGTCGACAGCGTCTATCAGCACGTGCTCGCGTGGAAGGAAGCACTCGATGCCGAAGGTATCGAACTGTCCGTGTGGCGCATCCACCGCAAGATCGGGATGAGCGGCGGCCTGTTCCTGAACCAGCTGCTGCGCGAGACGGCCGGCGACATCGACGCCGAACGCGTCGAGCGGCTCGCGCGGCTGCATGCGGCCGCGTATCAGCGGCTGCGCGCGCAGGTCCGGCCGCTGCCGGGCGCGCGCGAACTGCTGGCCGCGCTGTCGAATGCCGGCATTCGCTGGGCGATCGCGACCAGCGGGCGGATGGAAACGGCCGCCATCAATCTCGAGGCGCTCGGCGTCGATCCGGCGAAGAACGTCGTCGTCACGCGCGATCAGGTGAAGTACGCGAAGCCGGACCCGGACCTGTTCCTGACCGCCGCCGCGAAGCTGAACGTGCCGATCGAGCATACGGTGGTGGTCGGCGACAGTATCTGGGACATGCTCGCGGCGAGCCGCTGCCGCGCGCTCGGCGTCGGGCTGCTGGCGGGCGGGTATGGCAGCGACGAACTGGAACGCGCCGGCGCGCTGCGCGTGTACGACGATCCGGCCGACCTGCTGTGGCATCTGGACGAGGTGGCGGCGCGGCCGTAGGCGCTACACCGTCCGCCTGACCAGCATCGTCCGGATCTCCGAAATCGCCTTGGTCGGATTCAGCCCCTTCGGGCACACGTCCGTGCAGTTCATGATCGTCCGGCAGCGGAACAGCCGGTACGGATCCTCGAGATTGTCGAGCCGCTCGGCCGTCGCGAGATCGCGCGAATCGGCGATGAAGCGGTACGCCTGCAGCAGCCCGGCCGGACCGACGAACTTGTCCGGGTTCCACCAGTAGCTCGGACACGACGTCGAACAACACGCGCACAGGATGCATTCGTACAGCCCGTCGAGCTGGTCGCGCTCGTCCGGCGACTGCAGCCGTTCGCGCTCGGGCGGCGTCGTGTCGTTGATCAGGTATGGCCGGATCGAGTGGTACTGGTTGAAGAAGTCGGTCATGTCGACGATCAGGTCGCGCACCACCGGCAGCCCCGGCAACGGCCGCAGCACGATCTCGCGCGGCAGCGTCTGCATGTTGGTCAGGCACGCGAGGCCGTTCTTGCCGTTGATGTTCATCGCATCCGACCCGCAGATGCCTTCACGGCAGGAGCGCCGGTACGACAGCGTCTCGTCGTCGCGTTTCACGCGGCCGAGCACGTCGAGCAGCATGCGGTCGTCCGGGTTCACGTCGATCTCGAAGCGCTGCATGTAAGGCGCCGTGTCGCGATCGGGGTCGTAGCGGTAGATATGCAGGGTGCGCGGATCGCTCATCGATTCCTCCCGGCGCGGGCCGGCATGGGTTCACGGGGTGCTGCGCAAGTGCTGTCGCGGCACACGGCGCCGCAAGCGCCATGCCGGTCAGTCGTCGTCCACGCGCTTGTCGATCAGATAGCGGCCGCGCTCGACGCCCGCGCGCAGCGCCTCGACCTCGGTCAACCATTCGGGGCCGGCGGCCTCCGGCACATACAACTCGATGCGCGCGCCGTCGACGTACACCTGCACCTCGTCGCGCCATGCGCCCCGCTCGTTGGGTCGCGCCCAGACGAGAATCTCGTACCCGCGATACGGGTCCCGAACCTGTGCGTCCTGTTGATGTGGCACGGTGGCCTCCTGTCTTATCTGCGATGGCGATGCAAAAAATGCGCGCCGCATGCACGGCGCACACGCCGCGGGCCTTGCGCGCACGCGCCGTGCCCGGCCGGCACGGGGCTTGCGTCCCATTTCCGCATCGAACCGCTACCGCGCCGCACCACGCGGCGCCGGAAGGGATGCACATCATGATCAGCCACATCGAACTACTCGGACGCCTGCTGCTGGCCGCGCTGCTCGGCAGCGTGATCGGGCTCGAACGCGAGCGCCTGAACTGGGCCGCCGGGCTGCGCACGCACATGCTCGTGTGCGTCGGCTCCGCGCTCGTGATGCTGGTGTCGACGTTCGGCTTCGAGGACGTGCGCGGGCAAAACGGCGTCGTGCTCGATCCGTCGCGGGTCGCCGCGCAGGTGGTGTCCGGCATCGGCTTTCTCGGCGCGGGCTCGATCCTGCTGCGCGGCGAAGTGGTGCGCGGGCTGACGACGGCCGCGAGCCTGTGGGCCGTGGCCGGCGTCGGGCTTGCCGCGGGCGGCGGGATGGTGGTCGCGTCGATCGGCGCGACGGCGATCATGCTCGTGATCCTCGCCGGCGTGAAGCCGCTCGAGCGCCGCTTCATCGCGCAGCGCCAGCAGCGCACGCTGCTGCTCGTGGCCGAGCGCGGCGGCCTGACGCTCGGCACGCTGCACGAAGCGCTCGGCCCCGGCCGCGTGCGCGTGAAGCGGTTCATCGTCCAGCAGTCGGACGACGATCCGGATACCGACGACATCTCCGTCTCGTTCTCGCGCACGAGCGGGCCGGAATTTGCGGCGATCTGCGAAACGCTGCAACGCATCGCGTGCGTACGGACCTGTCAACCCGACACCTCGTCAAGGAGCCTCGTGTGACCCAGACCGACCTGCTCTCCTATCTCGTGACGAGCCAGCTGGCCGCGCGCATGCGCAGCGGCGCCTGGCTCACGACCAGCCAGCTGGTCGGCGCGTTGCGCGCGTGGCTCGCGTGCCAGCACGCCGAATGCGACTGGCTCGACCGGATCAGGATCGCACACGCGTCGGCGACGATCGCACAGGAGATCTACGAGATCGCGATCGCGCACGGCGATCCGCACAGCGGCGAACGCGTGCGGCTCGACGCGCATTCGCCGGAACTGCGGGCGCTGCGCGCGCGCTGCGACGCGCTGCTGCAGCGGATCGACGGCGGCCGGGACGTCGGCGCCCGATGATCGTGCCGGATCGCGCGACCCGCGCCGACGACGGCCGGCTCGACGCCGCGCCGGCGGCCGGCCCGCCGCGGCACGGCCTGCTCGAACGCGGGCGCAACTGCGACACGATCCGCGGCGCGGACCGCTTCGCGATGCTGGTCGACGGCGATGCGTACTTCTCGACGCTGCGCGCCGCGCTGCTGCGCGCGCGCCACACGGTGTTCATCGTCGGCTGGGACGTGGACAGCCGGATGCGGCTCGCGCCCGGCGGCGCCGACGACACGCTGCCCGACACGCTCGCGGCCTTCCTGCACGCGCTCGCGTCCGCCCGCCACAATCTGCGCATCTACGTGCTCGCGTGGGACTTCGCGATGATCTACGCGCTGGAGCGCGACTGGCCGCCCGTGTATCGGGCCGGCTGGCGCGCGCATCGCGGCATCCGGTTCCGGCTCGACGATGCGCACCCGCGCGGCGCGTCGCATCACCAGAAGCTCGTCGTGATCGACGACCGGCTCGCGTTCGTCGGCGGGCTCGACCTGACGCGCGCCCGCTGGGACACACCCGCGCATGCGGCCGACGATCCGCGCCGCCGCGACGAGCACGGCATGCCGTACGGGCCGTTCCACGACGTGCACGCGATGTTCGACGGCGACGCCGCCGCCGCGATCGGCGAGCAGGCGCGAGCGCGCTGGCTGCAGGCGTGCGGGCGCCCGATCGCGATCCGCGCGCAGCGGCATCTCGACCGCGCGGACGACGACGATCCGTGGCCGCCCGATGCGCGCGTCGACGTGCGCGACGTGCAGCTCGGCATCGCTTATACGGCGCCGCGTCACGGCGGCCGCGAGCCGGTGCGGCAGGTGCGCGCGCTCGTCGAGGACGCGATCCGCGCCGCGCGGCGGCACCTGTATGTCGAAAACCAGTATTTCACCGCCGCGGTGGTGCGCGAAGCGTTGTCCGCGCGCCTCGCCGACACGCACGGGCCGGACGTGACGGTCGTCGCGCCGCGCGTGCAGAGCGGCTGGCTGCAGGAAGCGACGATGGGCGTGCTGCGCGCGCGGCTGCACGCGACGCTCGCGTCGGCCGACCGCTTCGACCGCTACCGGCTGCTGTATCCGCACGTCGACGGGCTCGGCGACGGGTGCGTGAACGTGCACAGCAAGGTCGCGATCGTCGACGACGAATGCATCGTGATCGGCAGCGCGAACCTGAACAACCGCTCGATGCTGCTCGACACCGAATGCTGCATCGCGCTCGTCGCGGCCGGCGATCCCCGCATTCGCGCCGCGATCGCCGCCATGCGCGAGCGGCTGCTGGCCGAGCATCTCGGCACGACGCCCGCGGCGGTGGCCGACGCGTTCGCGTGCGGGGAACGGCCGAACGTCGTGCTCGACCGGCTGCGCGCGAAACCCGGCCGCACGCTGCGCACGCTCGATCCGGCCGTGTCGCCGCAATTCGAAGCGCTGGTGCCGGTCAGCGCGCGGCTCGACCCGGAACAGCCGATCGAACCGGACCGGTTCATCCGCGAATTCGTGCCGCACGAACAGCATCGCACGCTCACCGCGCGCTTTTTCGTGCTCGGTGCGATCGTGCTCGCGATCGCCGCGCTGGCGCTCGCGTGGCGCTTCACGCCGCTGGGTGCGCACCTGAACGTCGCATCGCTGTCGCACGCGGTGGCCGGCATCGCGCGGCTGCCGGCCGCGCCGGTGCTCCTGCTCGCGGCCTACGTGATCGCGGCGACCTGCGCGGTGCCGATCACGCTGCTGATCGCCGCGACGGGGCTCGTGTTCGGCGCGTGGCCGGGTTTCGCGTATGCAGGCATCGGCTCGATGGCAGCGGCCGCCGCGACCTACGCGCTCGGCCGCTGGCTCGGGCGCGACGCGGTGCGCCGGCTCGCCGGCCCGCGCGCGAACCGGCTGAGCGAGCGCATCGGCCGGCGCGGCGTGGTCGCGATGGCCGTGCTGCGGCTGCTGCCGATCGCTCCATTCACCGTCGTGAACCTCGTCGCCGGCGCGTCGCACATCGGGCTGCGCGACTTCCTGATCGGCACCGCGCTCGGGATGCTGCCGGGCATCGTGCTGACCGTCACGTTCGCGCACCAGCTGACCGCCGCGCTCAGCCATCCGGGGCCCGGCGCGTTCGCATGGCTCGCGGCGATCGGCCTCGTGCTGGTCGGCGTGTCGATCCTGCTCGTGAGGATGCTGCGACGATGGCGCTGAGCGAACACGCGGCCCCGCCACCGCACGTCGTCACCGCCGACGCGGCGCCCGCCGCCGCGCCGGGCGGGCGCGACCTGCGGATCGCGACCTACAACATCCACGGCGGCTACGGTGCGTGGCCGGCGCGCGCGGTCGACCGGATCGCGGCCGTGATCGACGAACTCGACGCGGACGTGATCGCGCTGCAGGAAGTGCCGCTCGGCGGCACGCGCGCGCCCGACGTGCTCGCGCATTTGCGCGACGCGACCGGCATGCACGCGGTGGCCGGCCCGACGATCGACACGCCGGAGCGCCGCTACGGCAACGCGGTGCTGTCGCGCTGCCCGATCCGCGCGGCGCGCACGCTCGACCTGTCGTTCCACCCGCGCGAGCCGCGTGGCGCGCTCGACGCCGACATCGACTGCGGCGCGGGCACGATCCGCGTGGTCGCGACCCATCTCGGGCTGTCCGCCAGCGAACGCAGCGCGCAGGTGCAGCGGCTGCTCGCGGCGTTCGACACCGGCGCGATGCCGGTGATCCTGCTCGGCGACATCAATGAGTGGTTCGTGCGCGGCCGCGCGCTGCAGGCGCTCGTCACGCGATTCCGGCGCGCGCCGGCGCCGCGCACGTTCCCGACCGTGTGCCCGGTGTTCTCGCTGGACCGGATCTGGATCCATCCGGGCGAGCTGCTGGTCGACGTGGTCGTGCACCGCAGCGCGCGGGCCCGGCACGCGTCGGACCACTATCCGCTGGTGGCCCGGATGCGCGCGACGCCCGCGACGGGCACGGCGCTTGCGCGGTGAGGCGTTTTTCGATCCGACGGAGTCAGCCCATGCGAACCGATGCCCTCGACGGAAAGGATCTCGATTACTGGTGCGCCCGCGCGTTGTGCGCCGATGACGAAGACACGCTGCGCTTCACGGCGGTCGCGCCGACCGTCGTCGTGACGGCCGCGTGCGACGCGTTCCGGCATCTCGACGCGCCGTTCGCGCCTTCGGCGTCGTGGGCCGACGCGGGCGCGGTGCTCGATCGCGTGGAGGATCTGCGGATCGCCCGCCATGGGAACGACGTCGAATGCGACGCGACCTTCGTCGACGGCCCGTCGACGTGCGGCGCGCATGGCCGCGATGCGCGCGTGGCGCTGCTGCGCGCGTTCGTGCGTGCGCGCTTCGGCGACGAGGTGGACGCGCCGCCGTCGTTCCCGCACCGGATCGAACATGGCGCGGTGGTGCGGTATGACCCGGGTGTGCCGATTCCTACTTCGGACGACGATCCGGCGACGGGCGACAGTTCGGATATTCGGTCGATTCCGCGCATGTAAGTGCAAGCGCGTGCCCGGCAATCATGTAAAAACGGCAGCCCCTTCAAGCCGGCCTCCCGCACACACCGTGCTCCGCAGGCTATCCGGCAGCAGGCACGCAGGTTGCGACGCACCGGCGTTACCGCTCGCCGCCACCCGCCCGCGCCACGCCATGGACTCCACACCACCGTTCGCTCCGCACCTCTACTTCTGCGACGCCCGCCTCGTCGGGCCGCTCGATGCATGGCCGCAAACCTTCGCGCATATCGCCGGGATGGGCTTCGATCACGTGCTGGTCGGCGCGTTCTGGGCCGCGAGCGTCGCCGGCTTTCCTCGCCACGTGGCCGATTTCCGGCGGCCGGCCCAGTCGTTCGACACGCGCGCAAGCGCGCTCGAAACCTTCTCGCGGCTCGCGCAGCTCGCGAAAGGCCACGGGCTGCGCCTGCTGCTCGAAGTCGTGCCCGATCGCATCGCGCGCGAGAACCCGCTGCGCGCCGAGCATCCGGACTGGTACGTCGAGCGCACGCACGACGACGCGCTGATCGATCCGCGCGGCACCGCGCACGCGCTGGACATCGCGCATGCAAACGCCGGCGACGAAGCGGTGCGCGACGCGCTGTCCGCGTGGTGGTGCACGCATCTCGCGACGTTCGCCGATGCGGGCGCGGCCGGCTTCCTGATCGACGCACCGCATCATCTGCCGGCCGACTGGTGGCCGGGCTGGCGCGCGGCGCTGCGCCGTGCGCGCCCGGACGTCGCGGTGCTCGCCGGGGTGCCCGGCCATGCGCGCGACGCGCTCGCGCAGCTCGAAGCCGCCGGATTCGACGCGGTGTTTTCATCGGTGCGCTGGTGGGACCTGCGCGCGCCGTGGTTCGCGGACGAGCACCGGCTGCTGCGGCGCATCGGCGCGCCGATCGCGTTTCCCGATGCGCCCGACGGCCCGCGCCTGGCCGACGACTGGCCCGACGCGCCGGACGACACCGTCGCCCGCGCGTATCGCCGCGCGCTGTGGACGGCCGCGGCCGTCGGCACCGGCTGGCTCGTGCCGATGGGCTTCGAGCGCGGCGTGACGGTCCCGCTGATGGCGCGCGACGCGGATGCCGCGCGCTACCGCGCCGCATTCGAGCACGCCCGTTTCGATCTGTCGGGCGCGCTCGCCGATGCGAACGCATGGCGCCGCGCCACGCCCGTCGCGGCGGCACGCGGCGAAATCGTGCAACTGAGCGCGCCCGGCGCGCCGGCAACCGCGCTGCTGCGCGGCACCGGCCCGTTGCTCGACCACGACGACGCGGCGTTGCTGATCGCGTTGAATCCCGATCTCGACGCGCCGGCGACCGTCGACCCCGCGACGATCCTGCCCGGCGTGCCGGGCGGCTTTACGCGCGTCGTCACGCAGGACGGCGCGCACACGCATCCGCCGGCCGCGCTCGAACCGTTCACGCTCGCGCCCGGCGCATATGCGCTGCTGCATGCATGGCGAGCGCCGCCCGTCACGACGCGCGCGGACGCTGCACGCGAGCGCACCGTGCTGTCCGCGGCGCTCGCGGCCGACCGGATCGCGATCGAGCGCGTCGAGCCATCGGTCGACGGCGGCCGCTTCGCGATCAAGCGCGTGATCGGCGAGCCGCTCGTCGTGAGCGCCTCGATCTTCACGGACGGGCACGCGCACCTGGCAGCCGTGCTCCAGTGGCGCGGCGATGGCGACGACACCTGGCGCGAAGTGCCGTTCGAAGCCGAGCCGAACGATCGCTGGCACGCGCGCGTCATGCTCGACCAGCTCGGCCGCCATGAATTCCGCGTGATCGCATGGCGCGACGACTGGGCGTCGCTCGTCACCGACATCGCGAAAAAGCGCGCGGCCGGCCAGGACGTGACGCTGGAGGTGCGCGAAGCGCAACTGCTGCTCGCGACCGCGCTGAAGCTCGCCGATCCCGCCGATCCGCGCGCGCTCAAGCAGATGGAACGGCTCGCCGCCGAGCTCAAGGACGCGTCGCCCGACGACCGCCTCGCGCTGATCGGCGCGCCCGCGCTCGCCGACGCGTTCGCGGCGCTGCGCTACCGCCCGTTCGTCACGCACGACGCGACGACCTACCCGGTCGACGTCGAACGCCGCAAGGCGCGCTTCTCGAGCTGGTACGAGATGTTTCCGCGCTCGGCGAGCGACGATCCGCACCGGCACGGCACGTTCGACGACGTGATCGCGCATTTGCCGCGCATCCGCGACATGGGTTTCGACGTGCTGTATTTCCCGCCGATCCACCCGATCGGCACGTCCGCGCGCAAGGGCCGCAACAACAGCCTGACCGCCGGCCCCGACGATGTCGGCAGCCCGTACGCGATCGGCTCACCCGACGGCGGCCACACGGCCGTGCATCCGCAGCTCGGCACGCTCGAGTCGTTCCGCGCGCTGGTCGACGCCGCGCGCGGGCACGGGCTCGAGATCGCGCTCGATTTCGCGATCCAGTGCTCGCCCGACCATCCGTGGCTCGCCGCGCATCCGGGCTGGTTCGCGTGGCGGCCCGATGGCTCGCTGCGCTTCGCGGAGAATCCGCCGAAGCGCTACCAGGATATCGTGAACCCCGATTTCTACGCGCCGGACGCGCTGCCCGACCTGTGGCTCGCGCTGCGCGACGCGGTGCTGTTCTGGGTCGACGCCGGCGTGCGGATCTTCCGCGTCGACAACCCGCACACGAAGCCGCTGCCGTTCTGGGCGTGGATGATCGCCGACGTGCGCGGCCGGCATCCGGACGTCGTGTTCCTGTCCGAGGCGTTTACGCGGCCGGCGATGATGTATCGCCTCGCGAAAGTCGGCTTCTCGCAGTCGTACACGTACTTCACGTGGCGCGAGTCGAAGCGCGACTTCATCGACTACCTGACCGAGCTGACGGCCGGCCCGCCGCGCGAATTCTTCCAGCCGAACTTCTTCGTCAACACGCCCGACATCAATCCGCGCCACCTGCAGAACGCGCCGCGCTCGCAGTTCGTGATCCGCGCGGCGCTCGCGGCGACGCTGGCCGGCTCGTGGGGCCTGTACTCGGGTTTCGAGCTCGGCGAATCGGCGCCGCTGCCGGACAGCGAGGAATACGCGGATGCCGAGAAATACGAGCTGCGCGCGCGCGACTGGAGCAAGGCCGCGCACATCGGCGCGGAAATCGCGCGGCTGAACCGCGCGCGGCGCGATCACCCGGCGCTGCAGACGCATCTCGGGCTCACGTTCGTCGAGGCGGACAACGATTCGGTGCTCGTGTTCATGAAGGCGACGCCCGCGTTCGACAGCGTGGTGGTCGTCGCGATCAGCCTCGACCCGTGGCATCCGCAGGCCGCGAACTTCACGCTCGACGCGGCGCTGTGGCGCGGCCTCGGGCTGGTCGACGGCGAACCGCTCGATGCGCTCGAACAGGACGCCGCGCACGCGGAAACCTGGCGCGGCCATCGCCAGTACGTCTCGCTCGATCCGCACGTGCGGCCGTACGCAATCTGGCGGCTCGCGCCGTCTCCGGGCGCCGCGCGGGCGGCGACGCCCGAACCGGATCCCGCCCGCGGCCCTTCGGGAGCGCATGCATGATGAAACGCGAAGATTCCCTCGACGACGTGCGGCGCGCGCAGTTTCCGTCGCTCGCGCCGGCCGGCACGCCGCGCCGGCGCCGCGCGCGCCGCCGCGAACCCGCGCTCTGTGCGGACGATCCGCTGTGGTACAAGGACGCGATCATCTACCAGGTGCACGTGAAGTCGTTCTACGACTCGAACAACGACGGCATCGGCGATTTCCCCGGCCTGATCGCGAAACTCGACTACATCGCCGAACTCGGCGTCGACACGATCTGGCTGCTGCCGTTCTATCCGTCGCCGCGCCGCGACGACGGCTACGACATCGCCGACTATCGCGACGTGCATCCCGACTACGGCACGCTGGCCGACGTGCGGCGCTTCATCCGCGAAGCGCATGCGCGCGGCATCCGCGTGATCGCCGAACTCGTGATCAACCACACGTCGGACCAGCATCCGTGGTTCCAGCGCGCGCGCCGCGCGAAGCCGGGCTCCACGCATCGCGACTACTACGTGTGGTCCGACACCGACACGAAATACGCGGGCACGCGGATCATCTTTCTGGATACCGAAACGTCGAACTGGACCCACGACCCGGTGGCCGGCCAGTATTACTGGCACCGCTTCTATTCGCACCAGCCCGACCTGAACTTCGACAACCCGGCCGTCGTGCGCGAAGTGATCCAGGTGATGCGCTTCTGGCTCGACCTCGGCATCGACGGGCTGCGGCTCGACGCGGTGCCGTACCTGGTCGAGCGCGAAGGCACCAACAACGAGAACCTGCCGGAGACGCACGCGATCCTGAAGCGGATCCGCGCGACGATCGACGCCGAGTACCCGAACCGGATGCTGCTCGCGGAGGCGAACCAGTGGCCGGAAGACGTGCAGGAATACTTCGGCAACGAGGACGAATGCCACATGGCGTTCCACTTCCCGCTGATGCCGCGCATCTACATGTCGATCGCGAGCGAGGATCGCTTCCCGATCGTCGACATCATGCGGCAGACCCCGGCGCTCGCGCCGAGCAACCAGTGGGCCGTGTTCCTGCGCAATCACGACGAGCTGACGCTCGAGATGGTCACCGATTCGGAGCGCGACCTGCTGTGGCAGACCTACGCGAGCGACCGGCGCGCGCGGCTGAACCTCGGGATCCGGCGCCGGCTCGCGCCGCTGATGGAGCGCGACCGGCGCCGCATCGAGCTGATCAATTCGCTGCTGCTGTCGATGCCGGGCACGCCGGTGATCTATTACGGCGACGAGCTCGGGATGGGCGACAACATCCACCTCGGCGACCGCGACGGCGTGCGCACGCCGATGCAGTGGTCGTCGGACCGCAACGGCGGCTTCTCGCGCGCCGACCCCGAACTGCTCGTGCTGCCGCCGGTGATGGGCTCGCTGTACGGCTATGACGCGATCAACGTCGAGGCGCAGACGCGCGATCCGCATTCGCTGCTGAACTGGACGCGCCGCATTCTCGCGACGCGCCGCGCGTCGCAGGCGTTCGGGCGCGGCACGATCCGCTTCCTGCGCCCGGAGAACCGCAAGGTACTCGCGTACCTGCGCGAACTCGACGGCCACGAGCCGGTGCTGTGCGTCGCGAACCTGTCGCGCGCGTCGCAGGCGGTGGAACTCGACCTGTCCGAATTCGCGGGCCGCGTGCCGATCGAGATGACGTCCGATTCGCCGTTTCCGCCGATCGGCCAGCTCCCGTATCTCCTCACCTTCCCGCCGTACGGGTTCCTGTGGTTCGTGCTCGCCGAGCACGGCCGCGAGCCGTCGTGGCGGCAGCCGCACGCAGAGCCGCTGCCCGAATACGTGACGCTGGTGATGCGGCGCGGCGATACGCGGCCGGACGTCTCGCAGCTGCACGCGCTCGCGCACGACGCGCTCGCGTCGTGGCTCGCGCGGCGGCGCTGGTTCGCGTCGAAGGATCGCAAGATCGGCGACGCGTGGCTGAACGTCGTCACGCCGATTCCGGACGAGCCGTTCCAGTACGCGGAGGCGTGGGTGTCGGCGAGCGACGGCGGCGCAGAACGCTACGTCGTGCCGCTCGCGGCCGCGTGGGGCGGCGAGACGTCCAATCCGCTGTTCACGCAGCTCGCGCTGGCGCGCGTGCGGCGCGGCCATACGGTCGGCTACCTGACCGACGCGTTCGCGCTGCCGGCGTTCGCGCGCGGGATGCTGCGCAAGCTGCGCGTCGGCGCGACGGTGCTCACGTCCGACGGCGGCCGGCTCACCTTTCTGCCGGAAAACGCGCTCGCCGGGCTCGACCCGGGCGACGACGCGGAAGTGCGCTGGCTCGCGGCCGAGCAGAGCAACAGCTCGCTCGTGATCGGCGACACGATCGTGCTGAAACTGGTGCGCAAGGTCGCGCACGGCATTCACCCGGAAGCGGAAATGAGCCGGCACCTGACGCGCATCGGCTATGCGAACACCGCGACGCTGGCCGGCGAGGTCGTGCACGTCGATCCGGACGGCACGCCGCACACGGTCGCGATCCTGCAGCGCTATGTCGACAACCAGGGCGACGCATGGACGCGTTCGTTCGATTTCCTGCGCCGCGCGATCGACGAGCTCGCGCTGCCGGCCGCGGACGAAGGCGAGGCGGCCGAAACGGGCGAGGAACCCGATGCGCTGCTCGGCTATGCGGCGTTCGCGGGCATCATTGGCACGCGGCTCGGCCAGTTGCACGTCGCGCTCGCGCAGCCGTCCGACGATCCCGCGTTCGCGCCGGAGCGCGCGACGCCCGAACACGTCGACAGCTGGTGCGTCGATGCGATCGCGTCGTTCGAGCGCGCGCTCGACGTGCTGCGCACGCGGCTCGACGCGCTCGATCCGACCACCCGCGCGTCGGCCGATGCGCTGCTCGCGTCGCGCGACGCGGCCGTGCAGGCGCTCGGTGAACTCGTGCCGCGCACGCTCGATGCGCAATGCACGCGGATTCACGGCGATTTTCATCTGGGCCAGGTGCTCGACGTGCAGGGCGACGCGCTGCTGATCGACTTCGAAGGCGAACCGGCGCGCCCGCTCGAGCGGCGTCGCGCGAAATCGCATCCGCTGCGCGACGTGGCCGGCTTGCTGCGCTCGCTGTCGTACGTGAGCGCGACCGCGCAGTTCGCGATCGAAAAAGCGCCGCCGCAGGCCGCCGGCCGCAAGCGCGCGCTGTTCGACCGCTTCGGGCAGGCGGCCGCCGACCGCTTCGTCGAATGCTATCGCGCGGCGGCCGACCTCGCGCCCGCGCGCTTCGTCGATCCGCACTATGCGGACCGCCTGCTCGCGCTGTTCCTGATCGACAAGGCGTCGTACGAGCTGTGCTACGAAGCCGCGAACCGGCCCGACTGGCTGAGCGTGCCGGTCGGCGGGCTCGCGGCGCTGGTCGACCGCCTGCTCGGCGACGGCGTGCTGCCCGACGACGGAGGAAACCCATGACCGACACGTTGTTCGCGCGCGCCGACATCGACGCGCTGCTCGCCGGCCGCCATCCCGACCCGTTCGCGTGCCTCGGCCCGCACGAACAGGATGACCGGATCGTCGTGCGGGCGCTGCTGCCCGGCGCCGAGCGCGTGCGCGCGCTGTCGCCGGACGGCGCCGAACTCGGCACGCTCGCGTGCGTCGATCGCGCCGGCTGCTTCGCGGGGACCATTGCGCACAATGGCGGCACGCCGCACTATCTGCTCTCGATCGACTGGCCGGATGCGCATCAGGTGACCGACGATGCGTACGCGTTCGGCACGCTGCTCGACGAAGCAGCGCTGGCGCGTTTTTCGGCCGGCGATCCCGAAGCCGTGCTCGACTGCCTCGGCGCGACGCCGGTGTGCATCGACGACACCGACGGCGTGCGGTTCGCGGTGTGGGCGCCGAACGCGCAGCGCGTGTCGGTGGTCGGCGATTTCAACGCATGGGACGGCCGCCGCCATCCGATGCGGCTGCGGCGGCCGTCCGGCGTGTGGGAGCTGTTCGTGCCGGGTATCGGCCCGGGCGAGCGCTACAAGTACGAGCTGTGCGCGGCCGACGGGCGCGTGCTGCCGCACAAGGCCGATCCGTGCGCACGGGCGACCGAGGCGCCGCCGCGCACGGCGTCGGTGGTCGCCGACGTTGCTGCGCTCCACGCGTTCGCATGGCACGACGACGGCTGGATGCATGCGCGGCCGCGCGTCGACCGCTACCGCGTGCCGTGGTCGATCTACGAGGTCCATCCGGAATCGTGGCAGCGCATCCCCGAGCAGATGGACCGCAGCGCGACGTGGGACGAACTCGCCGAGCGGCTGATTCCGTACGTGAAGGGGATGGGCTTCACGCACGTCGAGTTCATGCCGATCGCGGAATACCCGTTCGGCGGCTCGTGGGGCTACCAGCCGCTCGCGCAGTTCGCGCCGTCCGCGCGCTTCGGGCCGGTCGACGGCTTCGCGCGGTTCGTCGACCGCGCGCACGCGGCCGGCATCGGCGTGCTCGTCGACTGGGTGCCCGCGCATTTTCCGAACGACGCGCACGGGCTCGCGCAATTCGACGGCAGCGCGCTGTACGAGCACGCCGATCCGCGCGAGGGCATGCACCCCGACTGGAACACCTGCGTGTTCAACGTCGGGCGCACCGAGGTCAGCGCGTTCCTCGTCGCCTCCGCGCTCGCGTGGGCGCGCCGCTATCACGTCGACGGCATCCGCGTCGACGCGGTCGCGTCGATGCTGTATCGCGACTATTCGCGCAAGGAAGGCGAATGGGTGCCGAACGTGTACGGCGGCCGCGAGAACCTCGAATCGGTCGCGTTCCTGCGCCGGCTGAACGACACGCTGCACGGTGACGCCGCACCGGCCGGCGTCGTCACCGTCGCGGAGGAATCGACCGCGTGGCCGGGCGTCACCGCGCCGACCGGCGACGGCGGGCTCGGCTTCGACTTCAAGTGGAACATGGGCTGGATGCACGACACGCTCGCGTACCTGCACGAAGACCCGATCCATCGCCGCTATCACCACGACCGGATGACGTTCGGGCTCGTGTACGCGTTCTCCGAACGCTTCGTGCTGCCGCTGTCGCACGACGAGGTCGTGCACGGCAAGGGCTCGCTCGTCGCGAAGATGCCGGGCGACGCGTGGCAGCGGCTCGCGACGCTGCGCGCGTATTTCGGCTTCATGTGGGCCCACCCCGGCAAGAAGCTGCTGTTCATGGGCAGCGAATTCGCGCAGTGGAGCGAGTTCGCGCACGATGCGACGCCGCACTGGGACTTGCTCGACGCGCCCGCGCATCGCGGCGTGCAGCGGCTCGTGCGCGATCTCAACCGCGCGTACGCGGCCGAGCCGGCGCTGCATGCGCTCGACTGTCACGCGGCCGGCTTCTCCTGGCTGATCGGCGACGATCGCGACAACAGCGTGTTCGCGTTCGCGCGCCGCGACGATGCGGGGCGCCTGGTCGTCGCCGTCTGCAACTTCACGCCCGTGCCGCGCAGTGGCTACCGCCTCGGGCTGCCCGCGCCCGGCCAGTGGCGCGAACTGATGAACACCGATGCCGCGTCGTACGGCGGCACCAACGCCGGCAACGACGGCGCCGTGTGGGCCGAAGCCGTGCCCGCGCACGGCGAGGCGTGGTCGGCGACCTTGCGCCTGCCACCGCTCGCGACACTGTGGTTGACGCCCGCTTGACTCCTCGCGCCCTCGACACGGAGATCCGCCCCATGCCGACCGCCCTGCCCACCCGTCTCGAATCCGGCCGCAGCTATCCGCTCGGCGCGACCTGGGACGGCCTCGGGACCAACTTCGCGGTGTTTTCCGCGCACGCGCATCGCATCCAGCTGTGCGTGTTCGATCCGACCGGCCGCAAGGAACTCGCGCGCCTCGACCTGCCCGAATGCACCGACGAGGTGTGGCACGGCTACCTGCCCAACGCGCATCCGGGCACCGTGTACGGGTTCCGTGCAGACGGCCCGTACCAGCCGCAGCACGGCCATCGCTTCAACCCGACCAAGCTGCTGCTCGACCCGTACGCGCGCAAGCTGGTGGGCCAGTTCCGCTGGTCGGACGCGCTGTTCGGCTATCGCGTGCATTCGAACCGGGCCGACCTGTCGATGGACCGCCGCGATTCGGCGCCCGCGATGCCGAAGGCCGTGGTCGTCGACGAAGCATTCGACTGGAGCAACGACCGCCGCCCGAACGTGCCGTGGCGCAGCACCGTGATCTACGAGACCCACGTGCGCGGCGCGTCGATGCGCCGCGCGGGGCTGCGCCCGCCGGAGCGCGGCACGTTCGCGTCGCTCGCGCATCCGGCGTTCATCGATCACCTGCTGTCGATCGGCGTGACGACGGTCGAGCTGCTGCCGATCCACGCGTTCCTGCAGCAGCGCGAGCTCGTGAAACGTGGACTGCGCAACTACTGGGGCTACGACACGGCCGCGTTCTTCGCACCGGAGCCGTCGTATCTCACGACGCGGCGGCTCGACGAAATGCGCATCGCGGTCCGCCAGCTGCATGCGGCCGGCATCGAGGTCGTGCTCGACGTGGTCTACAACCACACGTGCGAAGGCAACCAGCTCGGGCCCACGCTGTCGTGGCGCGGCCTCGACAACGCGAGCTATTACCGGCTGCGGCCCGACGATCCGCGCTACCACGTCGACGAAACCGGCTGCGGCAACACGCTGAACCTGTCGCATCCGCGCGTCGTGCAGATGGTGATGGATTCGCTGCGCTACTGGGCGACCGCGTTCAACATCGACGGCTTTCGCTTCGATCTCGGCGTGACGCTCGGCCGCGAGGATCACGGCTTCGAGCCCGGCGCCGGGTTCTTCGATGCGCTGCGGCAGGACCCCGTGCTCGCGCAGCGCAAGCTGATCACCGAGCCGTGGGATCTCGGCCCCGGCGGCTATCAGCTCGGCCGCCACCCGCCCGGCTTCGCCGAATGGAACGACCGGTTTCGCGATACCGTGCGGCGCTTCTGGCGCGGCGACGCGGGGCAGCGCCCGGAACTGGCCGCGCGGCTGTCGGGCTCGGCCGACCTGTTCAATCACGGGCGCCGCCGCACGTGGGCATCGGTCAATTTCGTCACCGCGCACGACGGCTTCACGCTCGCCGACCTCGTGTCGTATGCGGGCAAGCACAACGACGCGAACGGCGAGGACAACCGCGACGGCCGCGACGACAACTGCAGCGCGAACTGGGGCACCGAAGGGCCGACCGACGACGCGGCGATCCGCGACGTGCGCCAGCGCGTCGCGCGCTCGATGCTCGCGACGCTGTTTACCGCGCTCGGCACGCCGATGATCGTGGCGGGCGACGAATTCGGCCGCACGCAGCACGGCAACAACAACGCGTATTGCCAGGACAACGAGCTGTCGTGGCTCGACTGGGACCTGGCGCACGGCGAGGACGGCGTGCAGATGACCCGCTTCGTGTCGCGGCTCGCCGCGCTGCGGCGCATGTATCCGGTGATGTCGGCACCGCGCTACCCGTCGGGCGACCGCGACGGCGCGCCGGGCATGCGCGAGATCGACTGGTTCGACGAACGCGGCGACGCGCTCACCGTGCCCGCCTGGGAGGACGGCGAACGCCGCGCGCTGACCATGCGGCGCGTCGGCACCGGCCGCACCGGACGCACCGAAGCGTTGCTCGTGATGCTGAACGCATCGGCCGACACCATCACGTTCATGCCGCCCGCACCCGTGCTCGATTACCGCATCCTGCTCGACACCGCGACGCCCGACTCGGGCCCGCGCTCGTGGCCGGAAGCGGGGCTCGACGTCGCCGCCCATGCAGCCGTAATCGCGGTCGCCGCCGTGCCGCCCGACCAGTCTTCCTGAGGACCACCATGACTTCCCGTTCCGCCCGCCCCACCGGCACGCATGCATTCGAAGCGTCGTTCGGCGCGACCTGCATCGATGCCGAGCACACACGCTTCCGGCTATGGGCGCCCGCGAGCCGCACCGCCGCCGTCGAGCTGCAGGACGAAGGCGGTCGCGCGCTGCCGATGACGCCGGCCGGCGACGGCTGGTTCGAGACGGTCGCGCCGTGCGGCCCCGGCACGCTGTACCGCTACCTGCTCGACGACGCGCTCGCGGTGCCCGATCCCGCGTCGCGCTTCCAGCCGTACGACGTGCACGGCCCGAGCCAGGTCGTCGATCCGGCCGCGTACCGCTGGCGCCACGACGCATGGCGCGGCCGCCCGTGGCACGAGACGGTGCTGTACGAGCTGCATGTCGGCGCCTGCGGTGGCTACGCGGCCGTCGAGCGGCGGCTGCCGGCGATCGCCGAATTGGGCGTGACCGCGGTCGAACTGATGCCGGTCAATGCGTTCCCCGGCGCGCGCAACTGGGGCTACGACGGCGTGCTGCCGTTCGCGCCCGACGCGTCGTACGGGCGGCCCGAGGAGCTGAAATCGCTGGTCGATACCGCGCACGGGCTCGGGCTGCAGGTGTTCCTCGACGTCGTGTACAACCACTTCGGCCCCGAAGGCAACCTGCTGCCGCGCTACGCGCCCGAGTTCTTCCGCGCGGACCGGCAGACCGCGTGGGGGCCGGCGATCGACTTCTCGCGCCCGCAGACGAGTACGTTCTTCATCGACAACGCGCTGTACTGGCTCGACGAATACCGTTTCGACGGGCTGCGCATCGACGCCGCGCACGCGATCGACGACGATGCGTGGCTGCGCGAACTCGCGCGTCGCGTGCGCGCGCATGCGGGCGACGCGCGCCACGTTCATCTCGTGCTGGAGAACGAACGCAATACCGCGAGCCTGCTGGGCCCGGGCGGTTTCGATGCGCAATGGAACGACGACTTCCACAACAGCGCGCACGTCCTGCTGACCGGCGAGCGCGACGGCTACTACCGCGCGTACGCCGACGCGCCGCTGCGCCATTTCGCGCGCACGCTCGGCGAAGGCTTCGCGTACCAGGGCGAACCGTCGCCGCTGCACGACGGTGCCGCGCGCGGCGAGCCGAGCGCGCACCTGCCGCCGACCGCGTTCGTCGCGTTCCTGCAGAACCACGACCAGATCGGCAACCGCGCGTTCGGCGAGCGGCTGCGCGCGCTCGCGAACGACGACGCGGTGCGCGCGGCCACCGCGCTGATGCTGCTCGCGCCGTCGATCCCGCTGCTGTTCATGGGCGAGGAAGACGGCAGCACGCAGCCGTTCCAGTTCTTCACCGACTATCGCGGTGCGCTCGCCGACGCGGTGCGCGACGGCCGGCGTCGCGAATTCGCCGCGTTTCCCGCGTTCGCCGACGCCGCGCATCGCGACGCGATTCCCGACCCGAACGACATCGCGACCTTCGTGCGCTCGTCGTCGCACCATCCGCCCGACGAGTCGTGGCCCGACGCGGCCGCGTGGCGGCGCTTCTATCGCAGTGCACTGGCCGTGCGCGCGGCGCTCGTGACGCCACACCTGGCCGGCGCGCAGTCGCTCGGCGTCGAACCGCTCGCGGGCGACGACGACCCGCCCGCGCTCGTCGCGCGCTGGCGCCTCGGCGACGGCAGCACGCTGACGATCGCGCTGAATCTCGGCTCGCACGACGCGACGCTGCCCGATCTGCCGGTCGGCAAGATCGTGTTCGAGACGCCGCCGCGCGCGCGCGACCGGCTGCCGGGCGGACACGTGCCGCCGCGCGCGTGCCTCGCGTGGCGCGACGGCGCGGTCAACCAGGATGCGCGGCATCACCGCGCGAACGGACGGAGCCCGTCATGACGACCGACGTCCCGATCGCGGCGCTCGCCCGCGCGGCCGGCCTCGAACCCGACTGGACCGACGCGGGCGGCGTCGCGCAACGCGTGGACGACGACGCGCTCGTCGCGCTCGTCGATGCGCTCGGCTGGCCGTGCGGCACCGCGATCCAGCGGGTCGACAGCGCGGCGGCGCTCGCGGACGCGAACGCGTCGCCGCCGCGCGTCGTGACGGGCGACGCCGGCCTGCCATTGACGCTGCCCGCGACCGTCGCGCCGCCGGGCGCGCGCTTCCGGATCTCGCTCGAGACCGGCGGGCACGTGGACGGACGCGTGGGCGGCGCGGGCGAACACGGCACGCTGCCGCCGCTCGCGATGCCCGGCTATCACGCGCTCGACATCGGCGAGCAGCGCATCGGGCTCGCGATCGCGCCGCCGCGCACGCGCCCGTTCGACGCGTTCGCCCGCACCCATGACGCGGGCCGCCGCTGGGGCATCGCGGCGCAGCTCTACAGCCTGCGCCGCACCGGCGACGACGGCGCGGGCGACTACACGGCGCTCGCGCGGCTGGCCGCGCAGGCCGCGCGACACGGCGCGCAGGCGGTGGCGATCAGCCCGACGCATGCCGGCTATCCGGCGCTGCCCGCGCACGACAGCCCGTATTCGCCGTCGTCGCGACGCTGGCACAACGTCGCGTATCTCGACTGCGACGCGGTGCCGGGCGCGGGCGCCGCGTCGCATCCCGCGGCCGCCGCCACGGCCGACGCCGCGCTGATCGACTGGCCTCGCGTGCTGCCGATGAAGCTGCGCCGTTTGCGTGCATGCTTCGACGCGTGGCGCGCGAGCGACGACCCGTCGCGCGACACCTACCAGCGGTTTCGCGCGGCGGGCGGTGCGGCGCTCGACGCGCATGCGCGCTTCGATGCGCTGCAGGCGTTCTGCATCGAGCACGGGATCGGCGCGGATTGGCGGCAGTGGCCGGCGCCGTGGCGCACGCCGGGATCGGCGGAAGTCGACGCGTTCGCGCATGCGCATGCCGACACGATCGCGTTCCACACGTTCCTGCAATGGTGCGCGTCGCGCGCGCTCGGCGACGCGCAGCACGCGGCGCGCGGCGCGGGCATGGCGACCGGGCTGATCGCCGATCTCGCGGTCGGCTCGGATCGCGCCGGCAGCGACGCGTGGGCGCACGGCACGACCTTGCTGCGCGGCGTGTCGCTCGGCGCGCCGCCCGACCTGTTCAACGCCGCCGGCCAGGCGTGGGGCGTGACGACGTGGACGCCCGCCGCGTTGCGCGCGGATGGCTTCGCGCCGTTCATCGAGCTGCTGCGCGCCGCGTTCGCGCACGCGGGCGGCATCCGCATCGATCACGTGCTCGGCTTCGCGCGGATGTGGATCGTGCCGGACGGCGGCTCGCCGCGCAGCGGCGCGTACCTGCGCTATCCGCTCGACGATCTGGTGCGGATCGTCGCGCTCGAGGCGGCGCGCCATCGCGCGATCGCGATCGGCGAGGATCTCGGCACCGTGCCGGCCGGGTTGCGCGAACGGCTCGGCGCGCAGGGTGTCGCGGGCATGCGCGTGCTGTGGTTCGAGCGCGACGCGCAGGGTGCGTTCCGCCCGCCGTCCGCGTGGGATCGCGATGCGATCGCGACGACCTCGACGCACGATTTGCCGACCGTGGCCGGCTGGTGGCGCGGCGTCGATCTCGGATGGCGGCGCGTCGCGGCCGACGCCGCAGCCGCGAAGCGACGCGACGAATCGCAACCGCGCGACGTCGCCGCCCCGGCGCCGGACGATGCGAGCGCACACGATTCGGATGAGATCGTGCAAAGCATGGCGTTCGGACACGACACCGTGCAGCGCCCCGAACCCGGCAACCCGACGCCGCCGCCGGCGTCGCCGCCCGAGCTGCTCGCCGCTCACGCGGAACGCGCGACCGAGCGCGCCGCGCTGTGGCACGCGCTGCAGCAGGCCGGGTGCGTGCCGGCCGACGCCGCGACGCCGCCGGCCGACATGCCGCCGGTGAACGCGATCCTCGGCTACGTCGCGAGCGGCCCGGCGCCGCTCGCGCTGCTGCCGCTCGAGGATCTGCTCGCGCTCGACGCGCAGCCGAACCTGCCGGGGCCGCCGTGCGGCCATCCGAACTGGCGGCAGCGGCTGCCGCGCACGATCGACGCGCTGTTCGACGCCGACGTGCGCACGCGCATCGCCGCCGTCGTGCATGCGCGCCGCGCGCAGGGGCGCCGCCGATGATCCCGCGCGCGACGCTGCGACTGCAGCTGCATGCGGGCTTCACGTTCGACGACGCGGCCGCGCACGCCGACTACTTCGCGCGGCTCGGCGTCAGCCACCTGTACCTGTCACCGGTCTCGACGGCCGAGCCGGGTTCGCTGCACGGCTACGACACCGTCGACTACGGCGCGCTCGGCGCGGCACTCGGCGGCGAAGCCGGCTTCATGCGGCTCGTCGACGCGCTGCGCGCGCCCGGCCTCGGCATGATCGTCGACATCGTGCCGAACCACATGGGCGTCGGCGGGTCGTCGAACGGCTGGTGGAACGACGTGCTCGAATGGGGGCCGGCGAGCCCGTACGCACGCTATTTCGACATCGACTGGCATCCGCCCGACCCCGCGCTCGACGGCAAGGTGCTGCTGCCCTGCCTCGGCGCGCCGTACGGCGACGCGCTCGCGGCCGGCGACATCACGCTGCGCGCCGATCCGGCCGCCGGCCGCTTCTATATCGCATGCCCCGGCCGGCGGTTGCCGGTCGCGGTCGCCACCTACGCGGAGATCCTGCGCATCGCGAACCGCGCGGACCTGAACGCGCTGGCCGAGCGTTTCGACGCCGCGCCGGCACGCGACAGCGCGCGGCTCGCCGCCGCCCATGCGGCGCTGCGCGATCATGCGGCCGCGCACGGCCCGCACGCGCTCGACGCGGTATTGCGCGGCGCCGACCCGCGCCGCGCGCGCTCGCGCGCGTGCCTGCACCGGTTGCTCGAACGCCAGCACTACCGGCTCGCGTGGTGGCGCACGGCCGCCGACGAGCTGAACTGGCGGCGCTTCTTCGACATCGCGACGCTCGCGGCCGTGCGCGTCGAAGACGGCGCGGTGTTCGACGCCGTGCATGCGCTGCCGCTGCGCCTGCATGCCGCCGGGCTCGTCGATGGCGTGCGCGTCGATCACGTCGACGGCCTCGCCGATCCGCGCGCATATTGCCGCAGGCTGCATGCGCGGCTCGCCGCGCAGCGCGACGCGCGGCCGTACGTCGTGGTCGAGAAGATCCTCGCGCCGGGCGAGACGCTGCGCGCCGACTGGGCCGTCGCCGGCACGACCGGCTACGACTTCATGAACGACGTCGGCGCGCTGCTGCACGACCCGGCCGGCGCCGAGCCGCTCGCCGCGCACTGGGCGGCCGTGTCGGGTTCGGCGCGCACGTTCGCGCAGGAAGCGCTCGACGGCAAGCGGCGCGTGCTGATGCGCCAGCTCGCCGTCGAGCATGCGCGGGTCGCGCGGTTGCTGCACGAGATCGCACGAGCGTCGCCCGCGACGCGCGACGTGAGCCGGATCGCGATCCAGCGCGTGCTCGGCGAACTCGCGGTGCAATTGCCGGTGTACCGGATGTATCCGGCGCCGGGCGACGAGCCGGCCGACGCAGACCGGCGCGTACTCGCCCGCGCGTATGAAGGTGCGTACGCAGCGGCCGATCCGACCGACCGGTTCGCGCTGGAGCGCGTCGCCGCGTGGCTCGGCTTGCCGGTCGTGCGCGTGCCGCGCGCGGACGCCGCTGCGCTCGTCGCGGCACGCGTCGCGTTCGCGCAGCTCACCGCGCCGCTGGCCGCGAAGGGCGTCGAGGATACCGCCAACTATCGCTACGGCCGGCTGCTGTCGCGCAACGAAGTCGGCGCCGATGCCGGCGACTTCAGCCTGTCGCGCGGCGCCTTCCATGCGCGCAACCGGCGCCGCGCGCGCACCGTCCCGCATGGGCTCGTCGCGACGGCCACGCACGACCACAAGCGCGGCGAGGATGCGCGTGCACGGCTCGCGGTGCTGAGCGAGGTGCCGGATGCGTGGCGCGCGGTGTCGCTCGACTGGTCGGCGCTGAATCTCCGTCATCGCGGCGGCGCGCACCGCGACCTCGCGTGGACGCCCGGGCCGGCCGCCGAGGCGATGCTGTACCAGACGCTGGTCGGCTGCTGGCCACCGACGCTCGCGCCCGACGATGCGGCAGGCCTCGACGCGCTCGCGACGCGCGTCGTGCAATGGCAGACGAAGGCGCTGCGCGAAGCGAAGCAGGACACCGACTGGCTCGCGCCCGAGCCGGATTACGAGCGCAACTGCGAAGCGTTCGTCCGCGCGATCCTGACGCCGCGCGGCGCCGGCGATTTTCCGCATCGGCTGCACGCGTTCGTCGCGCGGATCGCGCCGGCCGGCGTCGTCAACAGCCTCACGCAGACGGCGCTGCGCAACGCGTCGCCCGGCGTGCCCGATCTGTATCAAGGTACCGAGCGATGGGATCACTCGCTCGTCGATCCGGACAACCGGCGCGACGTGCCATTTGCGACGCTGGCGGCCGAACCGGTCGACGGCCCCGTCGCGTCGTATCTGCCGACGTGGCCCGATGCGCGCGTGAAGCGCGCGCTGATCGAGCGGATGCTGGCGCTGCGCGCGCGCTGGCCGGCGACGTTCGCGGACGGCGCGTACGTTCCGCTGCGGGTGCGCGGCCCGCTCGCGCGACACGCGGTCGCGTTCGCGCGATGTGATGAGGCGGCGACCGTGGTGGTGGTCGCGACCCGGCTCGCGTGCCGCTTGCTGGGGGAAGCGCCGGGGTTGCCGCGCGTGGAGCCCGCGCAATGGCGCGATACGGCGGTCGTGCTGCCGCGCGGCGTGGCAGGACCGTGGACGGACGGACTGAATGCGGCGCAAGCAATCGATGCGCCGGACGGCACGCTGGCGCTCGATCGCTGTCTGGCCGAGTTGCCTGTTGCGGTGCTCGTTGCTGCGCGGACTGGACATTGAAGCCGACGCCCGTTGCGTGCCAGCCCCGAGTCACCGAAATCGATTGTGCGCACGCGCAATCGAATTACAACCGAAACACCTGCTCGCAAACGATTTCGTGCTACCCGACGATGGGCGTCGGCAATTCACGACCACTCTTCCGGCGGCATCTCGCCGCGGTCGTCCTCCCACAGCGGTTTCCCCGCCTCTTCCCCGCGGCTCGGCGTCACCGGCCCGTTTCCGCTCGCGCGACCATCACCGCGCCCAACTCGCCGCGCGTCGTCGCGCGGCCCCGCAGCCTGCGGGCGTTTCCGCGTGCGCGTCGGCGTCACGGTTCGCTGGCCGCTGCGGCGGCCTTCGTCCGTCGATCCCGCGTCGTTCGTCTGTCGTGCGTTCGAAGCTGTAGCCATGCTTTTCTCCTGTGTCATCGAAAGTAACCGGTCGCCCGCAGGCAGCAATTTCGGTGCCAGGCGCCGGGCAAGCGTCTTGCTACACCGATTCGACCGAAACCGTTCCGGAGGTGACGATGCCGACGAATCGCAACACGCCGCCCGCCACACGCCGCCGCCTCGGCGGATGGATGGCCAGCGAGGAAGCGCACATGGCCGCGTTCCGCGAAAAAATCGCGAGCGAAGCGCGCGCACAGGCCGGCGACCGGCTGCGTACGCCCGCCGTGCAGGAACTCGCGCAGCTGTTCGACGACAACGCCGTGCTGCGCATGAACCTGACCCGCGCGATCGACGAGGCGCGCGAAGCGGGATACCGGCTCGGCTATGCGTCGATCGGCGAGTTGATGACCGTGCTCGACCATCTGATGACCTACACGCCGCCGTTCAGCGAGGAAAGCCTGATCGTGTGCCCGCTGAACGCATTCTTCGACTGGCCGATGTGCATGCCGTCGGGCCACGCGGTGTTTCGCGACGCGGCCGTCAACGCGCAGTTGAAGCGCGTGCTGAACGTATGGTGCGATTTCCTCGGCGGCCCGCATTCGCGCGCGCATCTCGACACGGCCGCGCCCGACGGCTGGTTCTGCGACGCGGCACGCAAGCGCCTCGGGCTGTCGCAGTTCCAGTATCGCGAGGACCAGCCGCACTGGGGCTTCGATTCGTGGAACGACTTCTTCACGCGGCGCTTTCGCGACGGCGCGCGGCCGGTCGCAGCGCCCGACGATCCGCACGTGATCGTCAGCGCGTGCGAGGCCGCGCCCTATCACACCGAAACCAACGTGAAGCTGCGCGACACGTTCTGGATCAAGGCGCAACCGTACTCGCTGCGCGACCTCTTCACGCCCGCATGGCTGTCGCTCGCCGAGCGCTTCGTCGGCGGCGACGTCTACCAGGCCTACCTCAGTGCGTACAACTATCACCGCTGGCATGCGCCGGTGCGCGGCGTCGTCACGCATGCGTATCGGGTCGACGGCGCCTACTATTCGGTCGCCGAAGCGGAAGGCCCCGACCCGGCCGGCCTCAACGACTCGCAGGGCTACATGACGGCGGTCGCCGCGCGCGCGGTGGTCGCGATCGCCTGCGACGATCCCGGCATCGGGACGGTCGCGGCCGTGTTCGTCGGGATGGGCGACGTGTCGTCGTGCGTGATCGAGGTCGTGCCGGGCCAGCGCGTCGACAAGGGCGACGAGATCGGCTATTTCCAGTTCGGCGGCTCGACCTACTGCCTGCTGTTCGAGGCCGGCGTGATCGACCGCTTCCTGTACGCGCCGCCGTTCGACGGCGAGCCGCCGGTCGTGCAGGTCAACGCATCCGTCGCGATCGCGCGGTAAGCGGCGCGCGCGGGCCGGCGCGTCACGCGTCGGCCGCGTCGCTTACGCCGATCCCATGGGATTCGGCGGCGTCGTGACGTTGCACGCACCGCAGGACCGACAGTCCGTCGGCGGTCAACGCGGGTCGGTGCGCGCCCGACGCGTCGTCGTGCTGCAGCACGATCAGGTGTTGTTCGACGAGCGCGAGAACGTCGTCGCGGTCGATCTGGATCTGTTCGGGTGCGTGATGCGCCAGGAACAGCGCGGCGAATTCATGGGCGGTCAGCATGCTCGTTTCCCCGTTGGCGGCTGCGCGCGATGCGACACCGGCGTCGCATCGGCATGCGGCGCGAATCGTGCGCCGGCGACGGTATGAGCATGCAGGGACCGTGCCAAGGGACGTCATGCGGCCGGCGTCCGTACGGTGCGCGCGCCGCGCCATGTGGCACCGTGGAATGCGGGTGAACCGCTGCAAAGTTTTCAACGGCATGTAAGGGCGGGCGACGGCCGGCGCCAGGTGCGAGGAACGCGCCGGAAAACGTGCCGGAAAACGCTCTCCGCTCACGTCCGCCGCGAGCGAAACAACCCGGCCCGCGCCCGCCCGGCCGGCGCACGGAAATACCCGCTGTGCAGCACCACGTCGTGGTTGCCGCTCGCCAGCACGTCGGCGCACGCGGCTTCGATACGCGCGCGGCCGTTTTCGAACGCGTCGCGCAGATCGGCCTCCAGCGCGGACTTCGCACCGAAATGATCTTCCAGCGCCTCGACCGTGATCGCGCAGGCGTGCGGCACCCCGTCGACCTCGACCACGAAGCGCAACTGCAGCGCCGCGCCGTCGAAGGTCGGCGGTTCGTCGGTCAGCGTCACGGGGCGCGGGGAATCGGACGACATCGGCTCATGCCCCCCGCGACGCGAGGCGCTCGACCAGCGCACCGTTGAACGCGGGCAGGTCGGCCGGCTTGCGGCTCGTGATCAGGTTGCCGTCGCGCACGACTTCCTCGTCCACCCACTTGCCGCCCGCATGACGGATGTCGTCCTGCAGGCTCGGCCAGCTCGTCATCGTCTTGCCCTCCACCAGCCCGGCCGACACGAGCAGCCAGCCGCCGTGGCAGATCGCCGCGATCGGCTTGCCGGCGCCGACGGCCGCCGTCACGAATTCGCGCGCGGCCGGCACCATCCGGATCGCGTCGCCGTTGATGACACCGCCCGGCAGCACGACCGCGTCGTAGTCGCCTTCACGCGCGTCGTCGAACGTGCGGTCGACCTTCACGCGCTCGCCCTTGTCGACGTGCCGGAAACCCTGGATCTCGCCCTGCTTCTGCGAGATCACGTCCACCTGCGCGCCTTCGGCCGCGAGCGCGCGCTGCGGTTCGACGAGCTCGGCTTCCTCGAAACCGTCGACCGCGAGAATCGCTACCTTGCAATGATCCAGCCTGCCGCTCATGGATGCCTCCGTGGAAAGGTCCGTGGAAAGGAATAGGAACAAGGCACGCGTCGTGCCGTGTCGGTCGCCCAGCAAGCGCCGTTCCGGCCGCGCAGACTGCGGCCGCCGGCGCGGACGTGCCGGCGCGGATGCGCATGCGTTCCGGCCACCGGGGAACGACCCGCAATCGAATGCGATCGGCGGGCTGCCCGGCCGCCGGGCCCCGTGCTACTGCAAAGATTTCAACGGGATGTAACGCGACGCCGTGCGCCGATCCCGTGCGATTACTGCAGATGACGCACGGCGTCGAGCATCGCGTCGGTCAGCTCGACCGTCAGCGTCAGGTTCTCGTCGGTATCGGGCAACTGTTCCAGCGTCTGCTGCACGGCGTCATGCAGCATCGCGTGGACGCGCATCCGCGCGCCTTCGTCGAGATCCGCGTAGCGTTCCATCGTCGAGCATTCGAGCGCGAGCACGACCGAATGGCGGGCCGCCTCGGGCGGCGCTTCGACGGCGTTCGCCCACGCCGCATGGAACATGACCCTGCCCGTTTCGACGTCCACGTGGACCGTCGTGTCGAGATCGTCCGTGTCGCTCGCATCGCCGTCGATCTCGTCGTTGTCCACAAAAATCCGGGAATTCGATTGCATGATGTCCTCCTGCGTGGCGGCGGCGCGCCCGTCCCGGGAAACCGCGCCGCCATCGCGCCGTGCCGGCCGCGCCGGCACGACACCGTCAATAACCGCTGGAACCGCCGCCCGTGCCCGTCGAGCCGGCCGAACCGCCGTTGCCGGGCTGTCTCTTAAACACATCTGACGCTGCCGACGATAAGGCTCGTG